>NZ_RZPW01000273.1:0-7458 GCF_003998455.1 Mesorhizobium sp. M7A.F.Ca.CA.001.08.2.1
GATAAAGAACCTGCAGCGCTCGCTTGGCGTCACGTCGGTCTATGTCACACATGACCAGCTCGAGGCGATGACGTTGGCCGACATCCTCGTCGTCATGAATGCCGGACTGGTCGAGCAAATGGGGGCGCCGCTCGACGTCTACGAAAGGCCGGCCTCGACCTTCGTCGCTTCCTTCATTGGCGCGCCGCCGATGAATCTCCTGCCCCTTTCGCAAGGCCCGGCTGGTCCGGCGCTGGCTGATGGCAAGACGATTGAATTTGCGCCTGCGAACGCCGTCACGCTCGGCTTCCGCCCCGAGGATGCCGACGTCACCTTCGGGTCCGAGGCACCGTCCGGCGCGCTCATCCTGCCGGCGCTGGTCGAGGCAGTCGAACCGGTAGGCGCCGAAAGTTTCCTTCACTGTGCTGCAGGTGGCAGCAGGATCGTCGTGCGGGTCGCGGGTCGCGCTACCGCCACGGTTGGCAACCAATTGCGCGTGGTTGCCAAGGCAGAAAAGCTGCACTGGTTCGATCAGGCCGGAAAGCGCGTCGGCTAATCAGAAAGATATGCCTACGCTCCACCCACGCGGCGTTCAGGCGAAGACATGCGCCTTTCCCGATACAGTCAGCCGGACGATCTCGCCGACCGCCGGCGCGTCCATGCCCGGTTTGCGCAGGACCAGCGGCGTGTTGCCGATCGCTGCCGCATCGGGCGGATCGGCATTGTTCAAGAGCCGCACCGCGACCGTGCACATCGAGCCGGCGAATTCGGATTCCGTCACCTCGCCGAACAGCATGTCCGAGGTGCCGGACATACCCTCGCGCGACGTTCTCTTCAGCGCGATCTGCTCCGGGCGAAGCATGATGCGGGCGATATCGCGGCTGTCATGGGTGTCGACCGCGATGCGGCCGAGCGGCGAGTTGGCGAAGCCATTTGATATCTTGGCCGGCAGGATGATGGCGTCGCCGAGGAATTCGGCGATCATCCTGTCCTTCGGCTTGAGATAGAGCTCGCGCGGCGTGCCGATTTGCGAGAACTTGCCGTCGCGCATCACCGCGACCTGGCTGGCGAAGGACAGCGCTTCGGCCTGGTCGTGCGTCACCAGGATGGTGGTGATGCCGGCGGCCTCCAGAAGTTCGGCCACCGCCTTGCGCATCGAGGCGCGCAGGCCGGTATCGAGCGCCGAGAACGGCTCGTCGAGAAGCATCAGCCTGGGCTTCATCGCCATGGCCCGGGCCAGCGCCACACGCTGCTGCTGGCCGCCGGAAAGCTCGTGCGGGCGGCGTTTGAGGATCGCCTTGTCGAGCCCGACGATATAGGCGAGCTCGACGATGCGCTCAGCGCGCTTGTCCTCGCCGCGGCCCATGCCGAAACCGATATTGTCGCCAATGGTCAGATGCGGAAACAGGGCACCATCCTGCGCCACCACACCGATGCCTCGGCGATATGCCGGCACCGCAGCGCCGCCGTTGGCCAATATGGCACCGTCGAGCGTGATGTGGCCCTGGTCCGGAGCCTCGAAGCCGGCAATCAGCCGCAGCAGGGTCGTCTTTCCGCAACCGGAAGGGCCGACGATCGCCGTGCGGCTGCCGCTGGCGACGCTGAGGTCGACGCCGGCAAGAGCCGCCACGGGACCGTATTGCTTGTGCAGGCCGCTGATTTCGAGAAAGCTCATCGTCCGGCCATCCGTTTCGACTGGACATAGAGCAGCCAGGTCAAGGGCAGCGACATCGCCACCATGATGAAGGCGTAGGGTGCCGCCGAGGCATAATCAATCTCGCCACTGTAGGACCAGAAAGCCATCGCCAGCGTGCGGGTGCCGTTCGGTGCCAGCATCTGGGTGGCGGTCAGTTCGTTCATGATGCCGAGCGCCACCAGGGCCATGCCGGCCGCGGCACCCGGCGCCGACAGGCGGATCGTCGTCGACCACAGCGCCTGCAGCGGCGGCCGGCCGAGGCTGGAAGCGGCGCGTTCGAGCTCGACCGGCGCCTGCGCGATCGATGCCCGCAGGCTGACCAGCGCGCGCGGCAGGAACATCAGCGCATAGGCAACCAGGATGGTGAACAAGGTCTGGTAGAGCGGCAGCGCGATGCGTACGGTGATAGTGACCAGCGCCAGTGCGATGACGACCCCGGGCAGCGAGCCGACGATGTAGTTGCAGCCCTCCAGAAGACGCTGCAATGGCCCCGGCGCGCGGATCGAGATCCAGGCCATCGGCATGGCGGCGACGGTGGCGAGCAACGCGCCGGCGAGCGCCAGGAACAGCGTCTGGCCAAGCGCCAAGCCGATCTCGTCCAAGCGCCAGACAGCGGAGCCGCCGGCGGCAAGCCAGCCGCCAATGGTGACGAACGGCACGCCGAGCGCCAAAAGCGTGATGACGACAAGCAAGAGCAGGCTAGGCAGGGTGGCGCGTCCGAGGCTTGTGCGTTGCTGATGGCGCGCCGCGCCGGAGCCGACACGGGCATAGCGCTCCTCGCCGCGCACCAGCACTTCGAGGCCGAGCAGCACGAAGCAGCAGCTGACCAGCACGCCGGCCAGCATGTTGGCGGCCGGTCCATTGAAGGTCGACTGGAACTGGTCGACGATCGCCGTGGTGAAGGTGTCGAAGCGGATGAAGACATAGAGGCCGTACTCGGCCAGCAGATGCAGGCCGACCAGCAGCGAGCCGCCGCAGATGGCGAGCCGCAATTGCGGCAGCACGACCCGCCAGAACACGCGCCGGGGCCCAAGGCCGAGTGCGGCGGCGGCGTCTTCCAGGGCGGGATCGAGACGGCGCAACGCCGCCGACACCGGCAGATACAGGAACGGGAAATAGGCGATCACGGAAACCAGCACGCCGGCCCACAGGCCGTGCAGTCCCGGCACCATGGTGACCCAGGCATAGCTGTGCACAAAAGCCGGGATGGCGAGCGGCGCCACGCACAGCCAGGCCCAGAGCCGGGCGCCCGGCAGGTCGCTGCGCTCGGTCAACCAGGCCAGCGAAACCGACAGCACGATGGTGATCGGCACCGAGAGCGCGACCAGCAGGACAGTGTTGACCAGAAGCTCGCCGACACGCGGCCGGAAGACCAGTGCCGAGACTGTTTCCCAGCCGGTCTGCACCGCGATCCAGATGATGAAGGCAAGCGGCACCAGCGCCAGCAGCGCAACGAAGATGGCGGCGAGGACCAGCCAAAGCGGTGCGCGTCGCCGAGCCCTTCGGCCTGTGCCCGAAGGCAGGCCCGAATGCGCGAGATCGACCGCTGACTGCATCAGGTCAGACGCCGTGCCGTTGCCGTCCAGCGGCAGCAATTGAAGGACCGCGATCGCGGTCGGGAACACAGCGTGTCGTCATCGACGAATGCCATCTCGAAAAACAAAATCACTCCCGCGGAAGGCGAATTCCCGCGGGAGCGTGGTCGGGTGTCCTTTTAGGACGAATGGCAACTAAAGCAAGCCGGCTGCCGTCATCAGATCGGTCACCTTCTTGGAGTTCAGCGTCGTGGCATCGACCTTCGGCGCCTGCAGATCGGCGAGCGGCACCAGCTTCGGGTTGGAGTCCGCACCCTTGCCGACCGCGTACTCGAAGGAATCGCCGGTTTTCAGCACGTCCTGACCGCCTTTGCCTGTCAGCCATTTCAGGAACGCCTGGGCTTCCTTCGGATGCTTGCTCGAAGCCAGCACACCGCCGCCGGAGATCGAGACGAAGGCGCCCGGATCCTGGTTCTTGAAATAGTGCAGCGCGACATTCTTGCTGTTTTCGCCGGTCTTGGCCTGATCGCCGAAATAGTAATAGTGATAGATCACGCCGCCTTCGATCTCGCCGGCATTGACCGCCTTCATCACCGTGCTGTTGCCCTTGTAGGCGGTGAAATTGGTTTTCATCGCTTTCAGCCAGTCGGCGGTAGCGGCTTCACCTTTGAGCTGGAGCAGGGCGCTGACGATGGCCTGGAAATCAGCGCCCGAGGGGGAGGCGGCCCAACGGCCTTTCCAGCTCGGATCGGCGAGGTCCAGCATCGACTTGGGCAACTGGTCGGCAGTCAGCTTGGTCTTGTTATAGGCAAAGACCGTGCTGCGCGCGGCAACGCCGACCCATTTGCCGCTGGCCGGCTGATAGTCCTGGGGAACCTGCGCCAGCGTGTCCGCGTCGACCGGCGCGAACAGGCCGGCGCTTTCGACCAGCGCCATGGCCGGTGAGTTTTCGGTCAGGAAGACGTCTGCGGGCGAAGCAGCGCCCTCGGCGACGATCTGGTTGGAGAAATCGCTGTCGCCGCCATTGCGCACGGTGACCTTGATGCCTGTTTCCTTGGTGAAGCCTTCGGCCCACGCCTTGGTCAGGCTTTCGTGCTGGGCGTTGTAGACAATGATGCCATCCTCTTCCGCCTTTGCCGGACCGGCGATGAGGCTGATTGCCAGCGCGGCGGCGCCGGCGAGGGTGGAAAGAGCGTATTTCATGGCATTGTCCTCGATTTCGGGGGTCCTAGGTCTGTCACGGCTGCACCTATCGATACATGACAGCTATAGTCAACATTGTTGGTGTGCTTCAATCGGTCGCTGACGTGCAAAGGTCGGTGCCGAACGGACAATTCCGCGTGATGCTCACGGTTCGGCGGTGCCGCAAACTTTCGTGACTTGCCGACAGTTTGGCTTGGACATTATTTCGCCGGCCACGTAACAAATCAGCGCCGAGACGCGAAAATCGGGGAGTGAACTCTTGTGAGCGGCAAGGACGAGGCCGAACTTTCCCGGCTGATGCGGGCCGCGATCGCGGGAGATGAAAGGGCTTACGCCGACTTTCTGCACCGGATTGCCGCGCTGGTTCGCGGTTTTGCCAGGCGCAAGATCGTGCAGGGCGGGGTCGATCCCGAGGATGTCGTGCAGGAAACCTTGCTGGCCATTCATGTGAAACGGCATACCTGGCGTCAGGATGCGCCGGTGTTGCCGTGGGTCTATGCGATTGCCCGCTTCAAGCTGATCGATGCGTTCAGGCGGCGCGGACGGCGCATCGAGATCGACGTCGACGATATCGCCGAGACGTTCGCCGAGCCGGAAACCGAGACCGTCAGCGAGCGCGACATCAACCGTGCATTGGACGGTCTGTCGCCGGCTCAGCGCTCCGTGGTCTCGGCCGTGTCGGTGGAAGGGCGGTCCATCGGCGAGACGGCGGCAAAGTTCGGCATCAGCGAGACGGCGGTGCGGGTGTCGCTGCATCGCGGACTTGCCGCGATAGCCAAGCGATTCGGGCAGGGGCGGTTCGGGCGGGAATGACATGAGAACGGACGATCTCATCAAGGCGCTGGACGCCGATGCAACCAGCAAGGCGATGCCGCTGCAATCGGCCTGGTGGCTGGCCGCCGGTGCGGCAGCGGTGATCGCGGCCGTCGTTTTCCTGCTGACCATCGGCCCACGCCCGGATTTCATGGCGGCCGCGCACACGATGCGCTTCCTTTCCAAATTCGTTTTCACCATCGTGCTTGCCGTCAGCGCCTTCGCCCTGATCCGCGCCTTGTCGACACCGGGTGCGTCGACGGGCCGGGCGATGGTTGGGATGGCTGCGGCGCCAGTGCTGGTAGCCGTGGCGGTGGTTCTGGAGCTTTTCATGGTGCCGGAGGCGCTGTGGGGAACCAAAATGGTCGGCTCCAACATGATGATCTGCATGGCTTTCATCCCGCTGATCGGCCTCGGTCCGCTTGCCATCTTCCTGTGGATGCTGCGCTACGGGGCGCCGACACGGCCGGTGCTTGCCGGTGCGGTGGCAGGCCTGCTCGCCGGCGGGCTGGCGGCAACCTTCTATGCCGCCCACTGCTTCGACGATTCGCCGCTTTTCGTCGCCACCTGGTACACGATAGCCATTGCAGCGCTCGCATTGCTTGGCGCGCTCGGCGGACGGTTTTTCGTGCGCTGGTAGCGTTGCGCCACGCTCGCCCGCTCGCGCATACCGATCCTTAATCATGCCGGCAATTGTTTGCCGGTTAGCGATGGCACCGGAATGCCTGACGCAACCTTTCCTTAAAATCGATCCGCCAAGGTTGAGGCGAGAACATGCGTTTGCGCACGGGGGTGGCACGTATCGTGATGTGGCGAGGATTGACCAGCCGAGAATCTCTTGGGCGTGCAGGGCTGGCGTTGCTCGTCGCCGGCCTGGGCGTGCTGGCGGCCTCGATCCTGCTGTCGCGCCTGGACCTGGGCACCGAAGCCTTGAAACTCTGCCTGCAGATCGCGATGGCAGTGGCGGCGGGCGCGCTGTTCCTCGCCGCCCTGTCCACCCGCAGGATCAGCATGGATCGCCAACAGATCGCCGAGAGCGAGCTGCGCTTCCGCCGCGCCATGGAGGATTCAGCGATCGGTATCGTCGTTGTCGGTCTCGATGGGCGCATCCGCCAGACCAATCCGGCCTTCGCGGCCATGCTTGGCTACACAAGCGAAGAGATCGAGACGCTGACTTTCTTCCAGATCACGCATCCCGACGACCAGCAGATCGGGCGGGAGACGATGGACGATCTGAAGGCGGGCACGGTCAATTCCTTCCATTTCGAGAAGCGCTATCTCCGCAAGGACGGAACGCCCGTCTGGGCCCATCTTGCCGGTTCGGTCATTCGCGATGAGACCAGCGGCCGCCCGCTCTATCTCGTCTCGCAAATCGAGAACATCGACGCTCGCAAGCAGGCCGAGGCGCGCATTGCCGAAGCGGAAACGCGTTGGAATTTCGCGCTCGCCGGCGCCGGCCAGGGCGTCTGGGACCTCGACATGCGCAAGGGCGGCACGACCTATTCCTCGACCTGGGTCAAGATGCTGGGCTATGCGGATGGCGAGCTCGATGGCGACACCGACCGCTGGCTGACGATGATCCATCCTGATGATCGCGAGACTGTCGCCGAAGCGGATCGCGCTCATCTCGAGGGCAAGACACCGTTCTTTGAGGCCGAGTTCAGGATGCGCCACAAGGATGGCCACTGGGTGTGGATCCTCGACCGCGGCAAGGCCATCGAACGTGATGAGGATGGACGGCTGATCAGGGCCATCGGCAGCTTGACCGACATCACCCGCCGCAAGGAGGCCGAAGAGCGCCTCACCGTGTCGGCGGCAATGCTTGCCGATGAAAAGGAGCGGCTGAGGGTGACGCTGCAATCGATCGGCGATGCCGTCATCTGCACCGATGCCGCAAACCGGATCACCTTCATGAACCCGGTCGCCGAAAAGCTGACCGGGATTGCCGGCGGCGAGGCTCTCGGCAAGATGCTTGGCCATGTCTACTGGGCGGTCGACGAGGAGACGGGGCACAGGATCGGCGTGACCCGGCCCGCGGTTGGCGTTCATGCGCCCGCCGACCAGAACAGCCGCGCCGTCCTCATCCGGCGCGACGACACGCGCTGCAGCATCCGCCAGGTGGTGTCGCCGATCGTCAACGACCGCAACGAATTCTGCGGGCTGGTCATCGTCTTCCAGGACTTTACCGATGCGCGCGCGCTGCAGCGCCAGCTCGCCCACGCCGCGGCACAC
>NZ_RZPW01000274.1:0-7441 GCF_003998455.1 Mesorhizobium sp. M7A.F.Ca.CA.001.08.2.1
GACATTCGACACCGAGAGCAGCGCCATCCGCGAGGTGGCGTCGAAGGCTTACGACCGCACCCACAAGAGCATGTATGTGCTGACGGCGGCCGATTTCGGCTGAAAGGGCGGCGAGTTGGCGCTCACCGCGGTCAGGTCTTGCGCTCGGCCCTTTCGCGGCGTTTGACGTCGCGGACATTCATCTGCACGACCATGTCCTCGGCCTCCCGCGGCCCCATCCCGACCATCACCTTTTGCCGGACAACCGCAGGCTGGCCGGTGAAGACATCGATGATGCTCCAGCTCTGGGGAAGCTCCATGCGCAGCGTGTAGCGGTTGGCCATGCCGGTCAGCCTTGCATCGTGAAAAACACGGCGCCCAGGATCAGCACCGTCCAGGCGACGACCGACAATTTCAGCACCATGCCGCCATGCACCGCCACAAGCTTCCGCAGGTGCGACACACCTGCCGACGAGACCGGTGCCGCCGCCAGGGCGACGGGGGCCTTGAGGCCAAGTTTTCCAAAGACGGGCAGCAGCGACGGTTCACGCACGAAAGGCCTCGAATGTCAGGGAAAAGCGAAGCAAGAACGCTCGGCTCCCTTCCATAGCACTCTTTTCGCGGGTGCCGGCATGCCAAATGCAAGACAGGACTGCTTTAACGGCCGGTCCGCACCGCCTTCGCAACGCACAAATCTATTCGTGCGGACCGCCTGCCCTTGGGGCAGATTGGGACTGTTGTTCGACGCGAAATTTTGGAGGCCTCGCCTCGGGATCGAACCGAGGCTTCAGAGATTTGCCGTCTCCAGCGTAGCCGCTCCGCCACGAGGCCATGGCTGTTGAAGTAGCGGCCAAATATTTACGGAAAGGTTAATCCCGAGGGATTGTTCAGAATTTTCGGCACGATCTTCAGAGCGTCCGCCAGCACATATGGCGGCCAGGCCTGCTGCCCGGCAGCACGACCTCGCTTCCCGCGCACGCTGCGATCTTTCATGCCTCAAGCGGCAGCCCGCCCCGTCTGGACCGAGGGCCTCCAGCACTGCGACTGGCGCTCTTCCCCTGAGCTACGTGCTGCCGGCGCTGCTTTACCCCCGGGTTGCATTCGGAGGAAGAGAGCCGAAGGCCCAACCAGCTTTTTCCCTTGAACGGCGATCCGATCTGGCCTAGCCTCAGCTGAGAAAAGGTTTTCTCAAACAATTTCGATCGGGCCCGGCCACCTGCCGGGCCTCATTCAGGTCGGCAAGAGAAAACCTTTTCCCAACCAAGGACTCTCGGCGCGATGCCATCGGACGATCTGCCTGTTCCGGTCTTTTCCAAGCCAGTCACCTTGCGTGACGTGGCGGCGCAGGCCGGCGTCAGCGTCGCCACCGCATCCAAGGCGCTCAACAGCCAGGGCCGGATGACAGCCGAGACGCGCGAACGCATTCGCGAGACCGCCCGGCGGCTTGGCTTCCGGCCCAACAGCCTGGCGCAAAGCCTGCTCCGGCGCCGCAGCTTCACCGTCGGCCTGCTCACCAACGATACCTATGGCCGCTTCTCGCTGCCGCTGATGTCGGGCATTTCGGACGCGCTGGTCGACAATGGCGTCTCGGTGTTCCTGTGCAATGTCGAGGAGGATCCGCGGCTGGGCCAGATGCATGTCGACGCCATGCTCGACAAGCGCGTTGACGGCATCATCGCCACCGGCAAGCGCATCGATCGCCATCTGCCCGTCGACCTCTCCAATCTGCGCGTCCCGGTGATCTATGCCTTCACGCAGCCCGACCCCGAGGCCGTCGCCTTCGTCTCGGACGATGTTGGCGGCGCCCGGCTGGCCGTCGAGCATTTCTGCCGGCTTGGCCGCAAGCGCATCGCCCACGTCACCGGGCCGGCGAGCTTTGCCGTGGTGCACGCGCGCGTCCAGGCTTACCGCGACGTGCTCGTCGAAAACGGTCTCCCGGTCAGCGAGCCGCTGCTCGGCTCCTGGTCGGAAGCCTGGGGTCACCAGGCGGTTGCGCAACTGTTCGACGGCAAAAGCGAAAGGCCGGACGCGGTCTTCTGCGGCAACGATCAGATCGCGCGCGGCGTCATCGATGCTCTGCGCGAACGCGGCCTCGATGTCCCCAGGGATGTCGGCGTCATCGGTTTCGACAATTGGGAGATCGTGGCCGAGGCGACGCGCCCGCCGCTGACCTCTGTCGACATGAACCTGGTCGCGCTCGGGCGCGAGGCCGGGTTGACCCTGCTTTCGCTGGTCGGCGGCAAGCCCGCCGCGCCCGGCATTCGAAAACTGCCGTGCCGGCTGGTGGTGCGGCAGTCATGCGGCCATCCGCCGGGTGGCTGAAAACGAAGCGCCGCGCAATCGGCGCCAAGCCGCGGACCGCGGCCAACCTTGGAGGAGGAGAACATGAGGAACCTGATTGCCAAACTGGCCCTGGCCGCTGCCGTTCTGGGCGGCGGTCTCGGCACTGCCGCCGCCGAGACGGCCAACATATGGGTGCGCGCCGACGGTTCGAATTTCATGCCGAGGATCGTCGATGCCTACAACAAGGCGCACACCAACCAGGTCAAGCTCGATATCATCCCCAATGCCGAGATCATCCCCAAATACGGTGCCGCGGCCGCCGGCGGCACAGCGCCCGACGCGCTGTCGCTCGACCTGATCTACACGCCCTCCTTCGCCGCAGCCGGCCAATTGGAGGACATCACCGACTGGGCAAAGTCCCTGCCCTATTTTGCCAGCCTGTCGCCGGCGCATGTGAAGACCGGCACCTACAAAGACCACATTTACGGCCTGCCCTTCTCCGCCGACGCCTCGGTGCTGATCTGGAACAAGAAGCTGTTCAAGCAGGCCGGCCTTGATCCCGAAAAAGGCCCGGCCAACTGGGCCGAGATCGCGGCCGATGCCGAGAAGGTCAACGCGCTCGGCGGCAACATCAAGGGCTTCTACTTCTCCGGCAATTGCGGCGGCTGCAACATCTTCACCTTCACGCCCCTGATCTGGGCGTCTGGTGGCGACATCCTGAGCGAAGACGGCTCGAAGGCGACGCTGGACAGCCCGCAGCTGCGCGGCGCCATCGATCTCTACCGCTCGATGGTCAAGAAGGATCTGGTACCGGCAGGCGCACAGACCGACACCGGCGCCAATTTCTTTGCCGCCTTCGCCGCCGGCAATATCGGCATCTCGCCGTCCGGCGCCTTTGCCATCGGCGCGCTCAACACCCAGTATCCCGACATCGATTACGGCGTCACCTTCCTGCCGGGCAAGGACAGCGGCTGGTCGTCCTTTGCGGGCGGCGACAATTTCGTCGTCACCAAGGGCACCACGAAACTGCCCGTGGTGAAGGAGTTCCTCGACTTCGCCTATTCGCTCGAGGGCCAGACCATCCTTGCCAAATACGGAAGCCTGCCGGTGCGCGGCGACATCGCCAAGGACGCGTTGAAGGATCTCGATCCGCGCTACCAGATCGCCGCCGAAGCCATGGCCAAGGGCAAGACGCCCTATTCGGTGGTGTTCAACGACCTGATCAACTCCGCCAACGGCCCGTGGACGCAGATGATCAACGAGGTCTTCTTCGGCGACGATGTCGATGGCGCGATAGCCAATGCGCAGGAAACGATGCAGTCGATCATCGACCAGGCGCCGCAGAAGTAGCGGACGCCTGCCGGCCGCCCGCCTGTCTCCCTGGGCGGGTGGCCGGATACCGCATCGCCAACGGCAGGGCTATCGCGTTGAGAAAAGGCCCCCTCATCCGGCCGCTTCGCGGCCACCTTCTCCCCGCCGGGGAGAAGAGGCTGGCACCATCCCCGGCAACCTCCTCTCCCCTCGGGGAGAGGTCGGATTGCCCCGAATTGCTCTCTTCAATTGGGTTGGCAATCCGGGTGAGGGGTTCTTTGCCAATGTCCCAATAGCATCGAGCGCGCAGCCATGACCGTCATCACCGCAGCAACCCCTGCCCCGCCCCGCGCCCGCAAGGTCGCCAGCCGCCACCAATGGATCGGCCTGCTCTATGTCGCGCCGGCTGTCGCGCTGGTCGTCGTCTTTTTCCTGATCCCGCTCGGCATGACGGCGTGGATGTCGCTGCACAACTGGCCCCTGATGGGCGAGCACAGCTTTATCGGCCTCGGCAACTATGTCGCCATCCTGCGCGACACCCGGTTCTGGAACGCGCTGCGCTTCACCGCCTACTACACCGTGATCGTCACCATCGCGATCTTCGTGGTGGCGTTTCCGCTGGCGCTGTTCGTCGAGCGGCCGCGGCCGCTGACCAATCTTTACCGGACGATGTTCTTCATGCCGGCGGTTGTCGGCTTTGCCTCGGCCAGCCTGCTCTGGTCATGGCTGTTGAACGTCGATTCCGGCCTGTTCAGCCCGGCCGCCTACGACCTTGGCCTGATCGACAGGAAGTTCAACCTTTTGGCCACCTTCCAGCCGGCCTTCTGGTCGATCATCGCCATGGTCGTCTGGAAGGTCGCCGGCTTCACCATGATCATTCTGATGGCCGGCCTGCAATCGATCCCGCAGGATCTGCAGGAGGCGGCCGTTATCGACGGCGCCGGTCCGTTCGCCAGGTTCAGGGCGATCACTTTGCCGCTGATGCGCCGCACGCTGGCGCTGGCCCTGATCCTGTCGGTCGCCGGCTCGATCCTCGCCTTCGACCAGTTCTACATCATCCTGCGCGGCGGCCCACGCAACCAGACGCTGACGGCGGTCTACTGGATCTTCAACCAGTCCTTCGTGTCGTTCAAGCTCGGCTACGGCGCGGCTTTGTCGATGGTGCTGCTGGTGATCCTGGTGGCGCTCAGCCTCGTCCAGCTGTGGCTGCTGCGCAAGCCGGAGGGGCTCGACTGATGGCGCAGGCCGCTTCCCGCAACCGCCGGCTCTTGAGCCGCATCGGCGAGCATTCGACCGGCATCGTCGCCTCGGTGCTGTTTGCCGCGCCGATCGTGTGGGCGGTGCTGTCGGCGTTCAAGCCAGCGACCGAAGCGCGCCTGCCGCCGCTGCCGCCCTGGCCGACATCAGGCTTCTCGCTGGAGAACTACGCCACGCTCAACAGCTTCGGCGACGGGCTGTGGGTCTCGGCGCAAAACAGCATCTACGTCTCGGTGATGACCGTCGTGCTGTCGGTCGCCGTCAGCGTGCTGGCCGGCTATGGCTTTTCGCGGTTCCGGTTTCCGTTCAAGAACCTGTTCTTCATCCTCATTCTGTCGACGATCATGATCCCGTTCCAGTCGATCCTGACGCCGATCTTCCTGGTGCTGACCAAGCTTGGCCTGCACAACACGCTGACCGGCCTGGTCGGCGTTTATGTGACGCTGCAACTGCCGTTCTCGATCTTCATGATGCGCAACGCCTTCGACGCGGTGCCGCGCGAGATCGAGGAAGCCGCCCGCATGGACGGCGCCGGCAATCTCACCATGCTTTGGAAGGTGATGCTGCCGCTGGTCTGGCCGGGCGTCGTCACCATCGCCCTGTTTGCCTTCCTCGGCGCCTGGAACGAATTCCTCGCCGCCCTCGTGCTGATGACCGATCAATCCAAATTCACGCTGCCCGTGATGATGACCGCACTGCAGTCGGGCCGCTTCGGCGCCATCGACTGGGGCGCGGTGCAGGCGGGCGTCACCGTGATGATGGTGCCGTGCCTCATCCTGTTCCTGGCGCTGCAGCGCTTCTACATCCGCGGCCTGATGGCCGGGGCCGTCAAATAGAATGGAGTAAATTAATGACCGCATCGCCATCCGCAAAAACCGGGAAACCGAAGCTCGCCTTCCGCCCGCTGCCGGTGCCGCAGGTCGACGTGCACGGCTTCTGGGGCGATCGCGCCGACGCTGTCGCCGCCCGCACCGCCGATATCCTTTACGAGCGCTGCGTGGAGGCCCGCATGCTGGAGCAGATCGATCCGGACCGTCCCTCGCCCGGCATAGTCATCCCCTTCCACTCGCCCTCTCCCGACGAAGCCGACCGCCAGGGCGCGGAATTCACCGGATCGACGGTGACCACGCAGATGTTCTGGGATTCCGATCTCGGCAAGACGATCGAGACCGCGGCCTATTCGCTTTACCGGCGCAAGAATCCCGAACTGGAGAAGAAGATCGACGCCGTCATCGACATGTATGGCAGGCTGCAGCAGGAGGACGGCTATCTCTCCAGCTGGTACCAACGCATCCAGCCCGGCAAGCGCTGGACCAATCTGCGCGACTGCCACGAGCTCTATTGCGCCGGCCATCTGATCGAGGGCGCGGTCGCCTACTACCAGGCGACGGGAAAACGCAAGCTGCTCGATATCATGTGCCGCTATGCCGACCACATCGCGTCGGTACTCGGCCCGGAGCCCGGCAAGAAGAAGGGCTATTGCGGCCACGAGGAGATCGAGCTGGCGCTGGTCAAGCTGGCACGGGTGACCGGCGAGCGGAAATATATGGAGTTGGCCAGATACTTCATCGACCAGCGCGGTCAGCAGCCGCATTATTTCGACGAGGAGGCCCGCGCCCGCGGCGCCGACCCGAAGGCCTATCATTTCAAGACCTATGAATACAGCCAGTCGCATATCCCGGTGCGAGAACAGAACAAGGTCGTCGGCCATGCTGTCAGGGCGATGTACCTCTATTCCGGCATGGCCGATATCGCGACCGAATATGGCGATGATACGCTGCGAGCAGCACTCGACCTTCTGTGGGACGATCTCACCACCAAGAGTCTCTACATCACTGGCGGACTGGGGCCGTCGGCGCACAATGAGGGCTTCACCAGCGACTACGACCTGCCCAACGAAAGCGCCTATGCCGAGACCTGTGCGGCGGTCGGCCTGGTGTTCTGGGCCAGCCGCATGCTCGGCATGGGGCCGAACGCGCGCTACGCCGACATGATGGAACGCGCCCTCTACAACGGTTCGATCTCGGGCCTGTCGCTCGACGGCTCGCTGTTTTTCTACGAGAATCCATTGGAAAGCCGGGGCAAGCACAACAGGTGGAAGTGGCACCGCTGCCCGTGCTGCCCGCCCAATATCGGGCGCATGGTCGCCTCGATCGGCAGCTATTTCTACAGCCTGGCCGACGATGCGCTGGCCGTCCACCTCTATGGCGACTCGACCGCGCGCTTCGATATATCGGGCGTCCCGGTGAGCCTGACGCAGGTCAGCAGCTATCCCTGGGACGGCGCCGTCGACATCATGCTCGAACCGCGGGCGCCGGTCGAGTTCACTTTGCACCTGCGCATTCCCGCCTGGAGCGCCAGTGCCGGGTTGAAGATAAACGGCGAAGCCATCAGGCTGGCGGATATCACCAGCGACGGCTACGCCGCGATCAAGCGGACATGGAAAAAGGGCGACAATGTCCGGCTCGATCTCGAAATGCCGATCGAGCGGCTTTATGCCAACCCGCAGGTGCGCCAGGATTCTGGCCGCGTCGCGCTGTCACGCGGCCCGCTGATCTATTGCGTCGAGGCATCAGACAATGACAGCCAGCCGCATCGCCTGACGCTGCCG
>NZ_RZPW01000275.1:0-7420 GCF_003998455.1 Mesorhizobium sp. M7A.F.Ca.CA.001.08.2.1
GCGGTAGACATGACCGCGCCGCTCCAGCGGCCAGCGCTGGAGAAAATCGGCGGCTTCGCTGACGCTTTCGATCTCTTCGATCTCATCTTCCACCCGCACTTTGAGCGGCACTCCGGTTTTCATCGTACCCACGGCGTTCACCTTCGCTTTGCGCGCGGCTCCAGCTACCGCACCCATAAACGCGCCCCGCTGGGGGCCGGTTGCATCAATTTTTCGGGCGGCGCCCGCTCCTCACGGGCTAGCCACCGCATCCAGCCAGTCATGGGCGCGGCTTTTGGGCCTGTCGACCAGTATGTTCTGCTGCTTGGCCGCCCTGGTGAAGGCGTCGAACGCGATGCGCTGGCAGCAGATGCCGTCCACGGCGAGCGTAACCAGCCGGGAAGCCTCGAGATAGCCAGGCGCTGTCTTGTCGGGCCATTGGTGGCGCAGTGCCTCGGCGGCTCCGGCCACCGAACTGACCAGCATGGTTTTGTTGTCGCAAAAGCGCACGGTAACCGGCATGAAGGCTGTCATCGGCGAACCTCCCCTTGGCATGGACGCGACATAACGTCGAAAACTCGCGCCGGTTCCATCAGCCTGGATGCCGGACGGCAGGGATGCTGGCGCGGCGGCGAAGAGGCGACGACCTACGGTTCATTGAAGGCCAACCGAGCAGCGCTCCGCTCCGCTCTGCCACCGCGTGGGGAGATGCCCGGCAGCGCCGAGGGCGCGCGAAGGATCGCCACGTGCCGGCCTCCACCACCCATCCCAACCAGGAGCCTTCCATGAGCAAAAAGACCAGACCCGCAAAACCGCAGGCGCCGAAATTGCCGAAGGGCGAGGCCGAGCAGGTGCGCATACGCCGCGAGATCGGCCATGATTTCGCGCTCAGGGATGACGCCTTCGGCCGCAAGCGGCTGGCAGCGGGCACGCTGGAGGCTGCGCGTGTCTACGAAGTGTCGAATGACGGCTGCGCCGCGACCGGCGGCATCGTGCGGCTGCGCGCCATCGATGCGCTCGTCGGCATCACCTCGCTGTCGCGCCAGCAGCGCGAGGCAGGCCTGCGCTACCGCGAGGATTTCCGCTGCAGTCAGCAGGCTGATGTCAAGCCGATGCGCTGGACCGAGCGCATCGACGGCGGCCGCGAGGGCGGCGGCATCGCCGACAGCGTTCTCGACGCCGGCAGGGCCTATGCCGCCGCCACAAGAGCGTTAGGCCATTGGGAGGTGGCCGCCGTGGTACGACAAGTCTGCTGCGCGGACGGTTCCCTCAAGCGCCTGTCCGAGCAAACCGGCGAGGGCCGGAACGTGGTGACGAAGCTGCTGAAGGTGGGGCTGGATCTGTTGGCAGTGCATTACGGGATGATGATGAGGAGGCGGGTGGGGTGAGCGGCGCAAATATCCGGCCGGCGGCGCCGGCCGGATCATTTTTCACAGGATCAGATCATCGGCAGACGCGGATTTCCTCGACGATCCTGTGGTGATGGCGCCAATGCTTGACCAGTGCGATGTGGCAACGGTGGTGACGGTGGTAATAGCGCGGCCTGTAGCCGTTGTCATAGGCGTCGTACTGGTAATAAGGGCGATAGTAGCGATCGCCATAGTCGTAACCATTGTAATAATCGTCGCCGTAATAGTCGTCTGCATAGCCGCCAATGCCGATACTGATACGGCTGCGGGCGTCGGAGGGGGCGATCATCGCCGCCGCCGAAGCAATGGCGATAACCGAAACAAGCAGGAGCTTTTTCATAGCTGCCTCCTTTTCAAGGTTAGGCTAATATAACTGCCGAGTTGCAGCCTCGTTCCACAGATTCGTAAGATGTGACGAACAATGCAGACCGGGGCGCAGATGCCCAGGCGCCTAAAACAAGGCCCTCTCCAATGGCCCCGCCAGTGTCTCGGCAAAGCCTGTCGCCAGATGGTGCCTGTCACGAAACGCCAGCTTGCCTGATATGACGACGTGGCACGTGGTCGGGCCGCAGAATTGGTTGGTGAGGTCGATGTAGCGGGTGTCGGGCACGCTGGTCACCACGGCGCGCTCGGTGGCGGCGGTGCTGTCGTTGGCGGCTTCGGCCCTTGGCGTGTCGCAGTGCGGCGAGGGTGCCTCGCGCCACCACAGGGTGCGCGCCACGCAGGAGCCGGCGAAGCTGGCGTTGATCGGCGTGTCGCGGATGACTGCCGTCTCGACACCGGCCCGGCTGAAGGCCTGCAAGGTCGAGCGCAGGCCGGCCTGCCAGCGCGCTACTTCGGCGGTGCGTTCGGCGGCGGGCAGATCGCGGGTCAGATTGCCGATGGAAAATTCGGAGATCACCACCAGGCGCGGCTTGCGGCGGATGATCTCTGATATGGCCTGCTCGCGCCAGGCGTCGCATTCGGTGTAGTCGCGCTTCAGCACCGTGTTGAAGGTGGAGAGCCGCGAGGCGCGGCACGATGATTTGAGATAGGTGACCACCTTGGTGTCGTTGCGCCTGGCTGCTTCGATCAGCGGCGTCGACCAGTGGTCGGCGTGCGAATCGCCGAACAGCACGATGGTGCGGGTGGCATCGGCCGGGCCGAACATGCAGGGTTTCGGCGTCACCGTTTGGAAGTCGGCCAGGCAGTTCTTGTCGACGGCCCGCGCGATGGAAGGTCTTTCGGCCGCCTGCTCGATGCCGCGCTGCTCGGGACCGATGTTGCGCGTGGCCAGATGCGCATTGGCGTAGGCGACCGCCACGCCGGCACCGGTCAGCGCCAGCGCGGGTGCGAGCGCGCGAGCGCCCACCGTCAGCCAGGCGCCGCGTCGTGCCGGGTTCTCGATGAGGTGATAGGTGAGCACCGACAGCGCCAGCGCCAGCACGCCGCAGCCCAGCCGCTGCGGCACCGTAAGATCGGGCGTCAGCATCCCGGCGTAGACGATGACCGGCCAGTGCCAGAGATAGAGCGAATAGGAGAGCGTGCCGATCCATTGCAAGGGCGGCAGCGACAAAGCGGTGGCCGGGCCAAGGACGTGCCGGTCGGTCCGCCCGTTGGTCTGTTCCCCGCAGCCGCCGCTCAGCAGCACCAGCACGGTGCCGGCAACCGGCAGCAGTGCATACCAGCCGGGGAAGGGCAGGTCCTCGTTCAACAGGCGATAGGCGGTCGCGATCAGCGCCAGGCCGAGCCAGCCAAGGGCTGGCCGCAGCCAGATGCGGTGCTGCAGCAAAGCCATGGGGACCAGCGTCGCCAGGCCGCCGGCAGCGAACTCCCAGGCGCGCAGCGGCGAGAAATAGAAGGCCCAGGCCGGCGCCGGGCTGGTCAGCCACAGGCAGGCGGCGAAGGAGGCGAGGCCGACCACGCCGATCATGGCTGCGGCCGTTCGCCGGCCCGGCCGCAGCCAGGCGGCCAGCAGAAGCAGCGCCGGCCAGGCTAGATAGAACTGCTCCTCCACCGACAGCGACCAGAAGTGGATGAAGGGATTGCTGGTGGCGTCGGCGGCGAAATAGTCGAACGACCAGCGCAGCAGCCACAGATTGATGGCATAGGCGGAGGCAAACATGGCGCCGCGCGAATAGAGCGCCTGCTCCTGCGGCGCCAGGATGAAGTAGCCGGCGGCCAGCGTGACCAGGATGACGAACAAAGCTGCCGGCAGGAGCCGCCGCGCGCGCCTGGCATAGAAGCGCCAGAGGTCGAGCCGGCCGGTCTCGCCGAGCTCCTGCATGAGGTGGGTCGATATCAGCCAGCCCGAGATGACGAAGAAGATGTCGACGCCGGCAAAGCCGCCGGGGAGCGCGGTGAGGCCGAAATGGTAGGCGACGACGCCGCCGACGGCGAGCGCGCGCAATCCTTGTATGTCCGGCCGGAACGATGCTGCCACGACGGCTCCCTCGTGCAAGCCCAGCCCCTGTGCAATGTCGGCGGTGCAGGCCGATATCGCAATGCAACAAATTTATCGCAGTGCAACATGGCAGAAATGGGGAGATGGGCCGGGTGCCGGCCGGGCCCGATCCTTGCGTGGCTGGCTTGTCTGCACACCTGCGGCAGACGCAAAACAGCCCCGCGCGGGGCTGTTTCTCATTCGGGTTGCTGGACTGCTACTTGCTGCCGCCGTTCGCTTTCACGCTGCTGCAGAATTCGGGATGGCTGTTGGCCGCAGTGGCGTCCTTCGCCTCGTCCTCGCAGGCCTTCATCATCGCGGTCTGGTCGTCCGGCGTAAGGGCCTTCCAGGCTTTCACGAAGTCGTCGTTGCTGACCATCGTCTTCATGCTGCTATCGGTGTAGAAGGGCTGCATCTTGGCTGGATCGTCGAGAGCCGACGTTTTGGCAAACGCCGCGCCGCCGACCATCGAAAGTGCCATGGCGCCCAAGCAGATCATCTTGATGTTCATGGGTACTCTCCTGTTGCTTTGGGATCGTCGAAGCAACGATCCATTGGAAAACGACAGGTTTGGGTGAAAGTTCCGGCATTTTTTGCGCAGAAAAGCCGAAACGAGGAAAAATATAGCCGAAAAACTTGAAACTTTCCCCGATTTTTCCCGTAGGGAGGCGAGTTTATCGGGTCCCTCGTGCGAGACTGACCACCAGTCGATCGACGCTGGGGTCGTCGAGGCTGACGATATGGGCCATCTGCAGCGCCCGCTTCATGCTGACCCTGGTGAAGTCCTGCCGCATGATGACCGGCACAAAGGCCGGCCCCGATCCTGTGAGGACGATCGCCCTGCCGACCAGAACCGGTTCGGAGATGGGAGCCCACTGTACGGTCATGATCGAGGGCTCGCTTGTCTGGCGGCGGTTGATGCCTGTGAAATAGATCCAGTTCAGGCGCGAGATCGCTACGCCGTAGTGGTTGCCGGGCATTCTGGCGCCACCCTGGCCATCGCCCGGGGCCCACCGCGTCACCCGCCTGAAGGTGACCAGCTCGGCCTCACGTCGCAGGAAGGTGACCGAGCGCATCAGAAGGTCGGGGCGGCCGGGGACCGAAAAATAGGTGAAATAAGTGCCGCCGGCGATGGCGGGCGACGGCGGCCGCACCATGTTTTCGTACAGTGCCTCGCGCAGCGATGCGTTGCCGTCGCCCTTGGCTGCGGGAACAGCCGGCTCGCGATACAGCTCGTTTTCGTCGATCTTGAAATAATCGCAGATCAGCCTGGCGGTGGTTTTGTTGGGCACCGCCTTGCCTTGCAGATAGCGCTCGAACTGGGTGCGATTGATGCCAAGCTCACGGCACACCGCGCTGACGGAAGCGTGGCGCTGGACCAGCCGCCTGAGATTGGCGGCGAGATTCTCGCGAATTGGCACGACATCTCCCCGACAGACGTACGGACCAGCATTCAAGCGATAGCTTATATACACTTGCATGCCGCGGCGCTGGCGCGAAGATGGACCTTTGGCCAATAGGCAACGATCCCGTAGAGCGTAGGCTGTACGATTCTGACAGTCCGGCTATGCAAGCCGTGTAAATGGGCGTATTTCGGTGGCAAGAGCGACCTCGGATCGGCCTCTCGACATCCTGTAATGGAGGGCGGTTTGGATCATACCGGCCTGGTCGAGCTTCTGGACTACACGCAGGCGCAATTGACGAAGATCCGCCAGGCGGTCGCGTCAAGCGATCACGCCGGTGCCATGTTCACCATTGATTGCCTTGTCGGAGCGGCGGCCGAGCAGACGAAGTGCAAGCTTGCAAGCCTGGAGTATGCCGGCTTGCCGATCGGCAAGGATGGGCCGATCGGCAGGGATGGGCCGATCGGCAGGGATGGGCCCATAAAAGGCGGTGCGGCACCGCCCGGCAAAGCGACATTGGGCAAGCCGGATGCCGGCGGCAGCCGCTCCTGATCAGGCCGCGCCGATCTCGCCGATCAGCCTTGCATATTCGGCCTCGGCTTCGCCGTAACTGCCATTGGCGAGTTCCAGCAGCCCGGCGCGGTCGCGAATGACGATCTCGCCCCGTCTCGAGCGAATCAACGCGCGGCCTTCGAGCAATTGAAGCGCGACGGTGACGCCTGGCCGCCTGACACCAAGCATGATGGCCAGGAATTCGTGGGTGATGGCGAGATGTTCGCCGGGCACCCGGTCGTCGCACATGAGCAGCCATCGCGCCAGCCGCTCCTCGAGCTTCAGCCGCGCGTTGACGAGCGCGGTGCAGCCGGCCTGGGTTTGTAGTGCGTTGACGAAGCGCAGCAGGAACATGCGCAAGGTCGCACTTGCCTCCAAAGCTGCCTTGAAAGCGCCGGCTTCGATGCGGATCGCTTCGCCTTCGAGTTGGACAAAACAGGCATGCGGCGCACGGTCGTCGCCCATCACCAGGGAGTATCCCGTCATGCCTTCGAAGCCGATGAAGCCCACTTCGGCCTCTTGGCCGCTTGCCGTGCTGGCGACCACCGAACCAATGCCCTGTTCGATGAAGTAGACGGCCTCGATCGGAACATTCGGGGTCACCAGCATCATGCGCAATGGCAAGTCGCAGCGCTGCATGTGCGGCTCGAGCAACGCCAGATCATCCGCAGGCATGCGCCGCAGCAGTTGGTTTCGGTACGGATGGTTCCCGTCGGGATCAGAGTTTTTGTTGGGATCAGACATGGCGTGGCCCAATGCAGGGCAAGAGCCATCCAATCTCCCAGCCGTCCGTGCCCGTAAAAACGTGAGGACGATGGCCTATGTATAGGGGCTCTGAACGCAGAAAGATATCAATGCGATATGAAATTCGAAGCACGGCGCCCCCCAACGCCTGTTCGCATATGAAAAGATCGGCCTGAATGTTAGTGTCGGAAACGTACCAAACGCCATTTGGTACAAAACCGACATATTTCATGAGAGCGCCGGATCACGCCGATAAAATCCGCTGGCCAATGAAAAGCGCCATGTCGCGCTGGGCCTGGGGACCGTTCGAAGAAGGGGGAGGACCGGGGGGAGAATTGTACGATACTTACTGTGATGAGGCCGATGTTGACTCTTGCTCAGCCCGATTTCATTTTTTGACCCACAGCGTCTAAAGCGCATCGCGTTTGATCGGATTTATGCGATGCGCTTTAGGGTCTTTGTTTACGCATGTCGTTCTCCCAAAGCCGAGGTCACTTTTGGACGACATGCATCAAAAGTGGCCGCTGCTCCGAAAGGGGCTTCTTATGTCGAGCCTTCGTAAGCGCAATCCCGGTCTCCATCCTTCCGATCTGCAACTGTGCCAGCGCGTCTTCGATCGGGTCTGCCTGGAGCGCAAATTTGATCGCATGTCGGGGGAGTCGGACGTGCAGCTTCTGGCAGCCACGGTGTTTTCGCTGTTCCAGAATGGCTGCCGCAATGAAGGCGAGTTGCTTGAGAGTTTCAGGCGGACCCGCCAATGACCAAGGCCAGGATCACGTCCGCGGCACCGGCCGAAAACGAACCTTACGACGCTGCGGTCTTCGCCCGGAAATACGGCATGTCGCGGAAGGCCGCGGAGGTCGTGCTGTCCGCGAATGGACCGTCCAGAACAGCCTGTGACGCTGCCGCCC
>NZ_RZPW01000276.1:0-7409 GCF_003998455.1 Mesorhizobium sp. M7A.F.Ca.CA.001.08.2.1
GGCCGTGGCGCTGTCCGAACAAGGCATTCTCGCCGGGCTGCCGAAAGCCTCCGTCTGGATCGACCTTTCGACCAACAACTTGGAGTGCGAGCGACGCATCCGCGCCGCTGCCACCGACCGGGAGATTGCGTTTCTCGATGCACCGGTTACTGGCGGGATTGAAGGAGCAGCTGCCGGAACCCTGATGATCATGGTCGGCGGCGACAAGCATGTGTTTGCGCGGTGCAAGCCGGTTCTGGAAAAGATTGGCAACCGGATCATGCATCTTGGCCCTCACGGAGCTGGCTACGTGGCCAAGATTTCGCAGGTCGTGCTTTGCTACCTAAACTCGGTGGCGCTGAGTGAGGCGCTGATGCTAGGAGTAATGGGTGGGGTTCCTGCTGCGACCATGCTCGGAATCATCCAAGGCAGCACCGGAGCGAGCTATGTCGCGGACCGCTACGGCCCGGCTATTCTTGACGGAAGTTACGATCACGGCTTCGCGCTCGGCCTTGCACACAAAGATTTGGTCCTGACCCTGGAGCTGGCACGAACTGTCGGCGCCACGTTGCCCATGTGCGAACAGGTTGAGGCGATCTACAAAAAAGCCGTCGATCAGTACGGTTTTGACCAGAACCACCTCATGGCGGTGAAGCTCTTGGAAGAGCAGAATGGCACATTTCTCCGCTCCATTTGACAATAACCGATCGAAAGGAAAACCAATGGCACATGAGATGAAAGCCGAGGACTTCAGCGTCCAGGGCGGCCATGCGAACATCTCCAAGGAAGAGTGGGAAGCGCGAGTCGACCTCGCTGCCCTGTACCGTCTGGCGAATATTTACGGCTATGACGACCTGATCTGGAATCACATCACGATGCGGGTGCCAGGCACCGATCACCAGTTCCTGCTGAACCGCTTCGGCCTGCTTTACAACGAGGTCACGGCGTCGAACCTGATCAAGGTCGACGAGCAGGGTAAGGTTCTATACGGCCCGCCAGACGTCAATACCGCCGGTTTCGTGATCCATTCAGCAATTCACAACACCCATCACGACATGAAGGTGGTGTTCCACAGCCACGCGCCGGCCGGCCTGGCCATCACTGCGCTGCAGGATGGCCTTGAGTTCCTTACCCAGGATGGCTCGATGCTTTGGGGCGACATCGGTTATCATGATTGGGAAGGACTGTCCCTCACACTCGAGGAGCGGGACCGCCTCGCTAAGAACATCGAGGGCAAAAAATGCCTGGTCATGAAGAACCATGGATTCCTCGCGGTGGGTGCTACCGCCGGTGAAGCCTTCATGAATCTTTATTACACGGTCCGTGCCTGCCGCGTGTTAATTGATGCCTATTCTACGGGGCTCAAGCTCGACAAGAGCCGTGAGGACATCTGGCGCCTGGCGCACCGCCAATATGACGATTTCCCGCTCGGCAAATATGAATGGCCCGCCCTGTTGCGCCAGTGCGACCGGGTTGATCCCTCGTACCGTTATTAATCGAACAGCTTGAATCCCCGGCAGGCACTGGCCGGGGTTTCCAGCGCCTACTCGTCTGCAGAAGCCTTGCACGGAGGTCGCATGGCCAGCCCTTGCATCCGCGCGAGCCTATTCTCCTCCCAGGGGCGCCAAAACCATGACCATCCTGTTGAACAACCATGGCTACGACAATGAAAGCTGGCGAAGGGAACTTTGCCGCCAGCTTCCTGAATTGCCTGTCAAAGTGTTCGGTGAACCGATTGATCCCAATGAGGTCGTCTATGCGATGGTCTGGAACCACCCCGCAGGTGACCTTAACCGGTATCCGAATCTCAAGGCAATTTTCTCACTCGGCGCCGGGGCGGAGCACTTCGTGGCAGATCCTACCCTACCCGACGTTCCCGTGATCTTGCTCGCGGATCCGGCCGTCGCCCGCGACATGGCGGCACACGCCCTCTATTGGGTACTGACATTTCACAGGCGTTATGCGGACTATCGATCACAGCAGAAGGACCGGATCTGGCATCGTAAGCAGATCGTCCCCACGAGAGAGTTCCGGGCGGGCGTGTTCGGTTTGGGTCGCATCGGCACGGAAGTCGCTAGCCGCGTTCGCGATTTTGGATACGCTGTCAGCGGGTGGGACCGCAGCGCGCGACAGATCGAAGGGGTCAACTGCTATTTCGGAACGGATTCCCTCCCAGAGTTCCTGAGCCGCATCGATATCGTTATCAACGCCCTCCCACTATCCCCGAAGACGCGGCACTTTCTCGATGAGAAAATATTCTCGGCCATGCCCCCGGGCAGCTTTTTTGTTAACATCAGCCGCGGCGCGGTCGTCTATGACGAGTCCCTGCTTGACGCTCTCGACCGCGGCCATCTCGCCGGCGCCGCGTTAGATGCATTCGCCCAGGAACCGCTTCCTCTGGAGCATCGCTATTGGACTCACCCGCAAGTGTACATCACGCCGCATGTGTCGGGGGCCACATTTGCATCGAGCGCAGTTGATGTAATCGCCAACAACGTGCGCCGTCTTGAGCGCGGTCTTGACGTCGTTCCGCTGTTCAACCGGGAGGCCGGCTATTAATACTATCGGAATAACGCCATGCCCTTGTTTAGGAGCGAAACCGTGTCAGGGCGTGTGTCGCCGGCGTTAGGTCGTGGCGTTTATACACCGAGATACCTTCCGGCCGAAAGATTGCGCGCTTCATGAGGCGCTATCTGATGCGTCTCGCGGAAACACCTCGAAAAATGGGAGGCAGACACGAAACCGCAAGACACCGCAATTTCCAAAACCGGCATCGACGACTGGGCAAGCAGGAGCTTCGCGTGTTCCAACCGCAATTCCCGAAAGTAGCGGCAGGGCGAGCGACCGAGGTCATTGCGGAACAGACGTTCAACCTGGCGCCGCGACAGCCCCGCAGCCGCCGCGAGGTCAGCCATGGTAAGCGGGGTAGCCAAGTTTCTCTGCATCAATTCGATGAGTTTCACGACCGTGGGGTTGATCCTGCCATGCTGACGCAGCAGCGGCAGTCGCTGACGTTCATCGCCAGTTCGGACACGCCCAGCCACAGCAAGCTCCCCAACATTGACTGCGACAGGCTCACCGCAATTCAGTTTTACAAGCTCGACCAACATATCGAAGGCTGCCGTGCCGCCAGCACAGGTCCAGATATCATTGTCGACCTCATAGACGGTCGCCGCCGCCTCTACGCGCATGAACCGCTCCTTGAAGGCCGGCAATTCCTCCCAATGGATGGCGCATTTGCGGTCATTAAGCATACCAGCTTTCGCCAAAGCAGCGACACCGCTTCCAAACCCGCCTATGGCGATCCTGCGCTGCCTGCATTCGCGCAGCCATGCGCTCAGCACTTTGGTTTCACGACCTTCATCAGGCTCATCCCCGCAGATCAGTGCCAGTGCGGGTCGTTCAAGCTGCTGCAGATATCTGCGTTCTTGGGCCAGGTCGGCGTCAGCCGCGACAACAATACCGCAACTGGCCCGCACGGCTTCGCCCCAGTGGGAAACCGTACGCCATCGAAAGGCTTCCCGTGCGGCCGCTTTGTTGGCGAGGCGAAAGACGTCCAGAGCAGACGACAGAGCGAGCAGTTCGAACCCGTGCGCCAAGTAAACGGCGACGGTAACTGGCTCATTGGCGCGAACGGACGCCCAAGCATCGCGGGACCAGTGGTGGACCATGTCAGACTCTCCGCCATGTTCTATCAGCGACACGGCATAACCGGCTCGCGCCCTATTTGAGCGATTGGGAACATCCGCGAAAGGACGTTTGCGTCGGCATGACAGTAGAGTTGCGACAAGGCCCCGGTTCACCCACGAATCAGGCATCAAGGCTTGCACGGGACTCTGCCCCCTTGTCTGTCGGGTTCCTCCTGCTCCATCGGTTTACCCTCGGCGCATTTGCCAACTTCGTCGATGTGCTACGCTTGGCTGCAGACGACGGAGACCGGAGCCGCCCAATCCGCTGCCAGTGGCGCATCATTTCACCCGACATGTCGCCGATCCTGTCCAGCTGCGGCGTTGCAATCTCACCCCATGAAAGGATTGGAGACCTTCGCCGCTTCGACTACCTGGTGGTTGTCGGCGGGGTTCTCGAAGAAGAAACCCTCCTGGTCGACACGCGCTTCGACGACCATCTTCGACACGCTGCCGAGGCAGGCATACCACTCGTAGGGCTGTGTACGGGCTCATTCGTTTTGCGCCGCGCCGGCCTGATGAACGGCTACAAGTGTTGCGTTAGCTGGTTCCACAACTCAGATTTCCTGCGACTTTTTGATGGCCTACAGGCCGTTTCTGACCAAATCTACGTCGTTGATCGAGACCGGCTGACCTGTTCGGGCGGTGCGAGCGCCGCGCATCTCGCCGCCTTTCTCGTCGAGAGGCATCTCGGCAAAGCCCTGGCCGCCAAAAGCTTGCGAATTATGATGTTCAACGAGGCGGCCAAGGGTGAGACGGCGCAACCGACCGGACGCCTTGAGGTTGTCGTTCGTGACGAAGTCCTGAAACGGGCTGTGCTGCTGATGCAACACCACCTGGAGGTCCCCCTGACCATCGCTCGCCTCGCCGGCAAGCTCAAGCTCAGCAGACGGCTGATCGAGCGCCGCTTCCGGTCAGAACTCCGTACCTCTCCACAGGCGATCTACACGCAAATACGGCTCGATCATGCACGTCATCTTTTGCAGAGAACGCCCAAGTCGATTTCCATTATCGCAGTGGAGTGCGGCTTCTGTGATGGGTCGCACCTTAGCCGGGTATTTCGCAGTTACTACCACAAGACGCCTCAAGATTTCCGGTCCGGGAATGGCGTATCGGCGTTATCCCAGGACATCTGCTAGGCATCGCAGATTGGGATAGCATCGACGGCGTCACAGATCGGGACTTGCTTGTGACAAGGGGTATGAGCCTAAGGGATAGTCGTCGACAAAACCTCGCGACGCGCATCGTCTGACACATCAAGGATCACCGCATTGAGATCGAGATTGATGGCCTTTTATGCAGGCGATTGCGGCTCGACCAGCTCGGTTGAGCCTGATATGTCCCGTCCGCACCAGATTCGCTTGCTCGATCATATCCATTGCGGTGGCGGAAATCCTGGCTGAGGCGGGCAGCCCGGCACGGCTGATGCGCGTCGGCAAACGAGCCTGAGAGCGCCGGATCGCTCAGCCCACGCCACATCTAGCAGACAGCGGTTTCGCAGGACAGGTGTTGCCCGGGCAAACCCGCTCTGGCGAGCTAGCAATTCCCGGATCGCGTTGGATTCCTTCACGATTAGTTTAATTCGCACGATCGTTCCTCTGGATCCTGGTCTCGTCTGTGAAGGTGCATCATCGAGAAAGCCGATGTTAGACCGTAATTATATTCGTTAGTTAATGATCCGCTGGTGCGATATTCCTTGTTTTCGGTGCCTGCCTGCTCGGCGGCGAGAGAGCAGATGGCGGTCCGTGTCGAAAGTGCGCCCACGGCGACGTGCCGGATCAACCAAGGGGAAAGCGGCCCGCTGCAAGGGAAACCGCTCAAAGGAAAGGGAGGAACAGATCATGACTGATGCCACAGGCAATGTGAATCGAAGGGCCTTTCTCAAGAACGGCGCAGTGCTCGGCGGGGGAGTTTTCGCCGCGGGCATGCCCTTGTCGCAAGCCATATGGGCGGCCGAGGGCAAGGTGCTCAAGGTGCGTTACGCTAGTGATATCGCCAAGCTTGATCCGGCTTTCTATTCGGGTCCGGTCGATGTGAACGTGGCGAACTGCATTTATTCGAAGCTCACATGTTACAAGCCGGGCTCCGAATGGGGCTGGGAGCTGGAAGCGGCAGAAAAGATCGAGCAGGTCGATCCCACCCATATCCGCTTCAGGTTGAAGAAAGGCATCAAATTTACGGGCAACTACGGTGAACTGACCGCGAGGGATGTCAAGTTCTCTTTCGAGCGCGTGATCAAGCACAATTCGCCGGTCAAGCCTGATTGGGGTTCGTTTGACCATGTTGAAATCGAAGATGACTATACTGGCGTGATCGTGCTCAAGTCGCCCTTTGTTCCGCTCTGGTACACCGCACTGCCCTTTGGCGTTGGCACTATCGTCTCCGAGAATGCCGTGATGAAGGCAACAAAGGACGGCGGTGATTTCGGGATGAAGCCGCCGGCTTTCTCCGGCCCGTATGTGCTCGCCGACTGGAAGCCGAACCAGTATGTGCTTCTGACCCGCAATCCGGACTGGTCGGGTCCGAAGCCTGGCTTTGACGAAATCCGAATTATTCCAATTACCGACGAGAAGTCGGCGGAACGGGCTTATCAAGCTGGTGACATCGATTTCACGCGTGTCAGTCTGGATTCACTTGCGACGTTCAAGAGCAATCCGCCCGCCGAGACCAAGATCGAAGATCATACTTCGCTCTATTACGCCTGGGTCGGCATGAACATGGATCACCCGAAGCTGAAGGACATTAATGTCCGCAAGGCAATCCAATGGGCAATCAATGTGCCGCAGATTCTAGAAGCCGCGTATGGCGGACAGGCGGAGGTTGCGACAGGCGTCATTCCTCCAGGGATCGTCGGGCACCGCGACAAGGCGCTCGTCCCACCGGAAGGCGATCTCGCCGAGGCCAAGGCGTTTCTGGACAAAGCGGGTGTCAGTGGTCTAACCCTGACAATCGACTGTACGAACGATAGCACTAATTCGACCATAGCCCAAACGGTACAAGCGCAATTGTCGCAGATCGGCATCGCGGTTGAGGTCAATGCCCAAGATTCTGGGTCGTTCTGGACGCTTGGCATGGAATCGGAAGGCGCGCGGTGGAAGGACGTACAACTCATTGTCAATGGTTTCTACAGTTTACCAGACCCGTATTACCCGGCGTCCTGGTTTGTGCAAAGTCAAGTAGGTGTGTGGAACTGGGAGCGTTTCCGAAGCGAGCGTTTTGACGAGCTCAGCGGTAAGGCGGTCACCATCAGCGACCCCAACGAGCGGGCGAAGCTTTACTATGAGATGCAGGACCTCATGGAAGACTCCGGCGCCTACCGGTTCCTGACCCATGGGGCCAATCCAGTCATGTTCCGCATCACACAAATGCAGGCCGCAACTACCCCAGATGGGAACCCGCTATACATCAATTTCAAACCAGTTTCGGCTTGAGTTGCGGGTCGGGCGTAGGTATGTGGTTTTATCTCTGTCGGAGGCTGGTCCTGGCGATCGCAATCATTGCGATTGCGGTGACGTTATTGTTTTTGATGATCCGAGCGGTGCCCGGCGATCCTGCCGCGGTTCTACTCGGCCCGCGGGCGACGCCTGAGATGAAGGCGCTGTTGCATCAGCAGATGGGGCTCGACAAGCCGCTTGTCGTGCAGATCGCTACCTTCTTCGGCGGGCTGCTTCATGGCGATCTCGGCTTCGACGTATTCAGCCAGAGGCCTGTTGCCGACATTGTCTTCGAGCAACTGCCTTATAC
>NZ_RZPW01000277.1:0-7399 GCF_003998455.1 Mesorhizobium sp. M7A.F.Ca.CA.001.08.2.1
GTCGCTGTCCTCGTCCTGGGGAAACGGCCACGCCACGACGTTTCGAGGCCTGCTGAAAGGTCTGCACGAACTCGGCCACCGCGTGACCTTTCTGGAGCGCGAGGTGCCGTGGTACGCAAACCACCGCGATCTGCGCGATCCGGATTTCTGCGCCTTGCGCTACTACGAAACCACTGCGGAGTTGCAACGCGACTACGCCCGGTGCCTGGAGCAGGCCGACATCGTCGTCATCGGCTCGTTTGTGCCGGAAGGGCGCGTGGTCATCGACATCGTCGCTTCGCTTTGCAAAGGGCGCTTCTGCTTTTACGACATCGACACGCCGGTGACCGTGGCGCAGCTTTCAGCCGACGATTGCGATTATCTGAGCTGGCGGCAGATTCCTTACTTCGACGTCTACTTCTCGTTCACCGGCGGGCCGATGCTTGGCCGTCTGGTGGAGGACTTCGGTGCGCGCCGCGCCGAACCGCTCTACTGCTCGGTCGACCCGGAACGGCACCACCGGACCGGCGATCCGATCCGCTGGGATCTCGGCTATCTCGGCACCTACAGTGCCGACCGGCAGGCAACGCTGAACGCGCTGCTGCTCGAGCCCGCACGGCATATGCGGGACCGGCGTTTCGTCGTGGCCGGTTCGCAATACCCATCCGACATCATCTGGCCGGACAATGTCGAACGTATCGAACATCTGCCGCCCGCCGATCATGCCGCGTTCTACAACCGTCAGCGCTACACGCTGAACGTCACACGCAGTTCAATGATCGCCGCGGGATGGTCGCCCAGTGTGCGCCTGTTCGAAGCGGCTGCTTGCGGCACGCCCATCATCAGCGATCGCTGGCCAGGGCTCGACAGCTTCTTTCCCGCTTCCGCGATCCACACCGCCGGGGAAACGGACGATGTCGTCGAGATCCTTTTCGGCGAGTCCGAGCGCACACGCCTCGCCATGGCCCGCCGGGCCCGCGAACGCGTCCTCGCATCCCACACCGGTGCGGCCAGGGCCCGCGAATTCGTGGCGGCGTTGACACAGCCAAGGGCGGCGGCCCTCGATTTCGACATCGGAAGCGCAGCATGACCAGCAGACAGGAGAAAACGGCGATGCGACAAACACGAAACGCGCGAAGGGCAAAGGCAGTGCTTGTTGCCGGCGGTGCGGGATTCCTCGGTTCGCATCTTTGCGAAGCATTGCTCCGCAACGGCTGGCGCGTGATCTGCGCCGACAATTTTCTGACTGGGCGCATGGAGAACATCATCTCGATCATGGACCATCCGGGTTTCCGGTTGATCGAGCAGGATATCTGCCGGCCATTGGATCTCGGCGAGCCCGTGGAGCGTATCTTCAACCTGGCATGCGCTGCCTCGCCGCCGCGTTACCAGGCCGACCCTATCCACACCACGCGAACCTGCGTGATTGGAACGCTCAACCTGCTCGAACTCGCTGTCCGATATGACGCGCGGCTGCTACAGGCCTCGACGAGCGAAGTGTATGGCGATCCGGAACAGCATCCCCAGAGGGAGGATTATGTCGGCCACGTGAACTGCACCGGTCCGCGCGCCTGCTACGACGAGGGCAAACGCACCGCCGAAACGCTTTGCTTCGACTATCTGAGAGCCGGCAAAGCCGACGTGCGCGTCGCGCGCATCTTCAACACCTACGGTCCGAGAATGGATCCGGCGGACGGCCGCATCGTCTCGAACCTGATCATGCAGGCGCTCGAGAAACGTCCCCTGACGATCTTCGGCGACGGCTTGCAGACGCGATCCTTCTGCTATGTCTCCGATCAGATCGATGGATTGAGGCGCCTGATGGATATCGATCCCAATCCAGGCAAGCCGGTCAATCTGGGCAATCCCGGAGAATTCACCATCGTGCGACTGGCTGCGTTGGTGAAGGCGATGACGGGTACCAAATCGGATCTGAGATTTCTACCGCTGCCGCAAGACGATCCTCGGCGCAGGCAGCCCGATATTTCGCGTGCAAAAGCGCTGCTCGGCTGGACGCCGAAGGTGCCCCTCAACGAAGGGCTCAAGCTGACGATCGATTATTTCGCAGCTCTCGAAGGCAGCCGCATCGGCGATCAGATGACGGGCTTTGCCAAAAGAGCGAGGCCCGCACCCGGAGGGCTGCAGAACCTTCCGGCGTGATGCGAGATGGTACCGAACCTTTCCCGAGATCGTGCGGAACATCCGCCCAGGCTTGTGGTTTGGCAGGAGGACCCGATACGGAGGATCACCCTCATGCAACCCAAGCGCCCCTCGAGGGATATCGACCAGATGGCCGAACGCGAGACCGCTGCCTATCTGCGGCGCGCCTCGATTACCTATCTCGAGTGCTGCGTCAGCCTGATGATGACGCATCTGCAGCGCGAGGAAGTGGCCACTATTCTCGAGCAGGAAGCAGACATGCTGCGAAGGCTGGACTGATCGGAACGATCATATCCGGCATTCGTCCAGGAACCGTATCAGCGGCATCCTATATCGGTCTGCCATCTCGGCCAGTCTTGTTTTTTCCCCGCCGTTTTCGGATTGCGCAGCCGTGCTCCAGAGCCCGAGTTGGAATGCCAAATAGCATGGTTCGAAAAAGCCGATGTGGTCACGGTCGATGGCAAGTTCCATTCCCTCGACCAAGGTCCTCACATCGCTGTCGGACAGTCCATACTCGACGCGGGCGCCGGCAATGTCCCACTCAATCGGTTGGCAGCCGATCAAATCATGTGCCCGGCAGTGGTCAACAGCATCTGTCTTGAGCACCGTGCCATCTGCACGAACGAGAAACTCCCACGGTTGAAGCTTTCCGTCGATTTCAACGCGCTGCAGCACATGCGCGGAGGTCGGTTTCGAGAGCCAACCGCGCAACGTCGCTGCGCGTTTCTCGCCCAAGGCTTCCGAGGCATTGGAAACAGCCATCTCCGCGAGCGCAAGCAATGATGCACCCGGTTCGCAAGTTCGAAGATTGAGCGCACGCCAGGTCAGGTAGTTTGTGAGCTCCGCGATCAGTTTTTCCCTGGGCAGCGGCGCCTGATCCATCGTGCTGCCATCAATCCACCGTTCAACCAGAAAGCCATGGCAAAGCGCGACAACTTGCGATCCGAACCCGGCTTCGTGCAACATCGCCGCGGCTCGTTTCTTGCGCAGTCCGGTTTCGCCGAGGCCGGCGAATTTGACGAGCCAGCGGTCACGCCCTGCGGACGCCAGGAATTTACGCCGCTCGGTACCGCGTGGGCTCGGCGGCCAGCGTCCTTCGTCGGCATAGTGGGCGGCCCGCCACTCGCCACCAGATAGTTCGGTCAGGTTTAATTCCGGCCTGCCGACCGCCTCGGCCACCCAATCGCGCAGCGTGGGAATTTTCGAGCTTTCGGAGAAGGTGGATTCAAACGCCGTCGCCACATGTTTCGGACAGCGCGACCACGTTTCCCGAGCCTCCGGCGACGCTTCGCTGCCCGGGCCGCCTGAATGGCTGGGAAACAGGTGAATGCGGTCCGTATCGACATCCAGTTCACGCAGCCAAACGACAACGGCATGCATCGAACTGCCGGACAGGCCGGGACCCTCGTCGACAACGGCGAAACGCGCCGATGGATTGTTCTTCCAGGCGGTGATCGACCGCGGATCGGCGTTGATGTGCCTGTGGAAGGGATGGCCGATCGGACGAACGCTGAATGGCGCCGGCGCGCCAATCGAGGCCGCCACCATAGCTGCGAGCCCAAGGCCAATGCTGCGGACACCGATAACGCATGTGTTCGCATCGAGCCCCGACTTCTGCGCCGCGTCCAAATAGCTTTCGGGATAAAGCGCATAATGCGCATAACCCTCGGCGGAGCCGGTCAGAACCTCGGCCTGACAGTCGAGCCCGGCCAGCAGCTTGAGAAGTCCCGGATCGATGCCACCGCCAACGTTGAAACCGCTTCGCCACGACTTCGCTACCTCTGCCGCAAGTCCGACCAGCAGCCTGGCGCCTTGCTGTTGCCGTGGCGAAAAAATGTCGATGCCGCCGGTTCCGAAATCGACGTCGGCAAGCGCCTGAACCAGCTCCGACACGCTGATGAACAGTCCGACCAATGCAGCATGGCGTCGGATGCCATGAGACATCCGATCAAGTCTTATGGCCATTTCGCCTGCTGCTTCGCGAAGCTGTTGTGCGTCCTGCGTCCGCTTGTGGTCGCCGTAGACGATCATCGATCGGTTTCCAATGCTTGCCGTGCGGGAACGCATCGGATGCGGCTTCGATCCATGCTGTCTCGCGCAATTTTTCGATGGGCGGAGGAACATTCCGGCAAGCTGATGGTTCGGCGCCAGGAACTTACCTTTGAACAACATAGGGTGGCGGTTTCGTGGGATCGAAAAAGGTTCGTGTTGGTATCGTTGGGGTCGGCAATTGCGCATCCTCCCTGGTGCAGGGCCTCTCGTTCTATCGTCACGCTAAAAGCAACGAACCAATCCCTGGGCTGATGCATGCCGACCTCGGCGGTTACCATGTCGACGACATCGAGATTGTCTGCGCATTCGATGTCGCCAAGAGCAAGGTTGGCCTCGACGTCGCGGAAGCGATCTACGCCGCCCCCAACAACACGTTCCGCTTTGCCGACGCCATGACAACCGGCGTTCGCGTCGAGCGCGGACCGACGCTGGACGGGATCGGCAAATATTTGCGCGACGAGATTGAAGAAGCTCCCGAGCCGGTTGCCAATGTCACCGAGATCCTGCGTGACAGCAGCGCTGACGTGCTGGTTTCCTACCTGCCGGTGGGTTCCGAGGAGGCGACCTGCTTCTATGCCGAATGCGCACTCGAGGCCGGCTGCGCCTTCGTCAATTGCATACCGGTCTTTATCGCCTCACGTCCGGAATGGCGACGGCGCTTTGAGCAGCGCGGGCTGCCGCTGGTCGGCGACGACATCAAGAGCCAGGTCGGCGCGACCATCGTGCATCGGTTGCTAGCCAATCTCTTCCGTGAACGCGGCGTACGCATCGACCGCACCTATCAACTGAATTTCGGCGGCAACACCGATTTTCTCAACATGCTGGAACGCGAGCGGCTGGAATCGAAGAAAATCTCCAAGACACAGTCCGTGGCCAGCCAGTTCGATGTTCCCCTGGAGCCGGGCAACATCCATGTCGGCCCGAGCGACCATGTGCCTTGGCTCACCGATCGCAAGTGGGCCTATATAAGGGTCGAAGGCACGACCTTCGGCGGCGTGCCGCTCAATGCCGAGCTCAAGCTGGAGGTCTGGGATTCGCCCAACTCGGCCGGCGTGGTGATCGATGCGGTACGCTGCGCCAAGCTGGCGCTCGATCGCGGCATAGCCGGCGCGCTGACCGGTCCCTGCAGTTATTTCATGAAGTCGCCTCCCGAACAGTTCACCGACGCCGAAGCGCGGCAGCGCACGCTCGCTTTTATCGCAGGCAAGGACGAGCCTTTGCTCGATGCCGCAGAATGACGACGACCTTCTTTCTGATCCGCCATGCGGCACACGAAAATGTCGGCTCCTATCTGGCAGGCCGTATGGACGGCGTTTGCCTCGGCGATGCCGGTAAGGCGCAGGCAACGCAGCTTGGCTGCCGCATGGCCCGGGAGCCCATCGTCGCGATCTTGTGCAGCCCGCGCGAGCGTACCCGAGAGACGGCGCTGCCAGTTGCGCTCGCCTGCGGTGTCGGAGAAATCGCGATCTGCGCCGAACTTGACGAGATCGACTTCGGCGACTGGTCGGGAAAGACTTTCGATGAACTGAATGGCGACGCCAGCTGGCGAGCCTGGAATGATCAGCGGCAAGTGGCAAGGACACCGAGTGGCGAGACCATGCACGATGTCCAGCAGCGCGTCGTCGCGGTGATGAATGCTGTCCACGAGAAGCATCAGAATCAGTGTGTCGCCCTCGTCAGCCACGCCGATGTGATCAAGGCCGCCGTCTGCAAGGTCCTTGGCTTGCCGGCCGGCGACTGCTTTCGCTTCGACATCGATCCCGCTTCGATCACGACGATCGTGTCGGGGGACTGGGGGGCGAAGCTGATCCGATTGAACGAAGTTGCCTGACGAGGATTTGCCGGATGCAGATGGTCATTTTCGGTCTTACCGTCACGTCTTCATGGGGCAACGGCCATGCCACCTTATGGAGGGGACTGATCCGAGCCCTCGCCCGGCGCGGCTGGTCAGTTACCTTCTTCGAACGCGACACGCCCTACTATGCCGGAGCGCGCGATCTTGATCGCCTGAACGGCGGCAACGTCGTGCTCTACCCGGACTGGGAGGACATCCGCCGGGTCGCGGAGCAAACAGTCAAACAATCGGATGTCGTTATCGTCACCTCTTATTGTCCCGACGCCGTGGACGCCTCGCGGCTGGCGCAGCAGGCAGGCCGCGGACTGCGTGTGTTCTACGATCTGGACACTCCGGTCACGCTTGCCCGCATCGAACAAGGTGAGCGTCCACCCTATTTCGGCCCTGAGGGTCTTGCCGATTTCGACCTCGTCCTGAGTTACACCGGCGGCTCGGCGGTCGACGCGCTGAAGACGGTTCTGGGTGCGCGCCATGTGGTGCCGCTCTATGGGCACGTCGATCCCGACCAACACCGGCCGGCAGAGAAGCGGGCCGAATTCGCCGGTGATCTGTCCTATCTCGGGACCTACGCGGCGGATCGCCAGGCCGGCGTCGAAAAGCTGCTGGTCCGCACCGCCGCGCGTCTACCGGATCAGCGCTTCATCATCGGCGGCGCACAGTATCCGCAGGAATTCCCGTGGGGCGACAACATCTTCTTCGTCAGGCATCTGCCACCGGCCGATCATCCGGCGTTTTTCTCATCCTCCCGACTGACGCTGAATGTCACCCGCGAGGCGATGGTGCAAAAAGGCTGGTGTCCTTCGGGCCGGTTGTTCGAAGCGGCGGCATGCGGGGTGCCGATCATAACCGACACCTGGCCTGGCCTGAGCAGCTTCTTCGAACCCGGCAGCGAGATCCTGCTGGCCCACGACACCGATGACGTGGTCGCGGCGCTCGCCTTGCCGGCAGATGAACTCGATGCCATCAGAACCCGTGCGCGCGAACGGGTTCTGGACGAACACACTTCTGCCCGGCGCGCGGCGGAGCTGGACCACATTCTAAACGACGCCTTTCAAAGATCTCCCCGCGAACCGATGATGGAAGCAGTCTGATGTTGGGCATCGTGCCCGCTGCCGGGCGCGGCAGCCGCATTCAACCGCTCGGCTTCTCGAAAGAGCTGCTGCCGGTAGGCAGTCGGATCGATGGACAGACGGAGCGTCCCTGCGCGGTGAGCGAGTACCTGGTGCGGCGGATGGTGCGCGCCGGCGTCGACAAGATCTGTTTCATCATCGGATCGGGCAAATCCGACATTCTCGAATATTACGCCGCCGGCTATGGTGACGCTGCCGCTCTGTTCGTGGTGCAGCCCAACCC
>NZ_RZPW01000278.1:0-7388 GCF_003998455.1 Mesorhizobium sp. M7A.F.Ca.CA.001.08.2.1
TTTCTGGCCAGGAACTCGTCGGGAATCTCATAGACGCCTTCGTCAACCGCCGGCAAATTGGCGCCGACATAGACGGCGAGCCGTGCCTTCAGCGCCGCATCCTGCGAAAGCCGTGCGGTGTCGGGCGTGTTCTCCAGCGGTTTTTCGCTGATATCGGCGCCATCGATGCCGAATATCCGCATGAGATAGGCCGCTTGGCCACCGAACTCGGTTTCCTGGCCGGAGGGGAAGCGCACCACCTGTGCGTTGAGCTCCAGCTGCTTGAAGGTGAGCCCAGCTCTCTCCAGCGGCCCGCCGGTCAGCCAGCCGGCATCGACGCTCTCGTCAAGCTGTGGCGTCCAGCGCCCGGCAACACCTACGCAGCCGCCATCGGCGTCGGGGGCGGCGCTGTAGACGGCATTGAAATTGAATGGCAGGCGCGACGCCAGCAGCTTGCCGTTTTTGCGAAAGCTGTAGGCCAGGCGGTAGATGAAGCGCACCTCGCCGCAGCTCCTGTCGCCTTGAAGCACCGCGAAGTCGCGACGATCGAGCCGGTTGACGACGCCGACCAGCCGGAAGCGCGCGGCGTCGGTCTTCAGCCAGCGCATGTCCATGATGCGGCCGACATTGCCGTCGGTGACTTCGTAGAGCGTCCGGCCGCCGGCTTTCATATCGGCACGCAGTGCCGCAACATCGGAGGCAACCGTTTCGACGATGGCATGATAGGCCGGCGCCTCGTCGTAAAGCGTCTTCAGACCGTCCTCGCCGTCGACCCCCAAAACATCGGCGAAACCGAAACCCCTGGCATCGAGTGCGGCGAGCACCGCCGGATCGTCGACGATCGTCACAGGACCTTCGGCGCGCGCCGTCGGCGCCATGAAGACAGCGATGAGGGTGGCAAGCAACAGAACGAGCGCGCGGCTCATTGGGCAGCCGTGCGCGCGTCGAAGAGTTCGCGCAACACCGGCACCAGTGCCAACGGCAGGTCCTCGGCGATCAGACCGGGTCCGAACCGGCTGCCGGCCTCAGCATGCAACCACACCGCCGCGCAGGTACCCTCGAAGGGCGGCATGCCTTGCGCCAGCAAACCGGCAATGATGCCCGACAGCACGTCGCCTGACCCGGCTGTGGCCAGCCACGGTGCACCGTTGGAGTTGATCGCCGCTTTGCCATCGGGCGCTGCTATGACCGTGTCGGCGCCCTTGTAGACGATGACGGCGTTGGCCCGCGCGGCGGCCGTTCGCGCCTTGTCCAATTTCGACATGGTTTTGTCCCCGGCGATATCAGGGAACAGGCGGCCGAATTCGCCCTCATGCGGCGTGACTATCAAGGCAGGCGCATTCGGCTGACGGGCAGCTTCGAACAGCGCCTGAGGCTGATGGGCCAGCGACGTGATGGCGTCGGCATCAAGAACCATCGCACTGGCGTGGTTCGCGGTCGCCTCGTCGCGTGCTTCCTCCTCCAAAGCTTTGATCAGCTGCAGGGCGAAATCGCCGACCTTGGGCTTTGGCCCAAGCCCCGGTCCGAACACCAGCGCTCCGGGATGGCGCGCCATTAGAAATTCCTGCACCTCCTCGAGCGAGCCCGCCTCGCGCAGCATGATCGAGGTCAGGTGCATCGCGTTCACCTGCATGGCATTGCCAGGCGACAGCACGGTGACCGCCCCTGCCCCGCTTCTGGCGGCGGCCAGCGCCGACAGCCGCGCCGCGCCCGTAGCACTTGGGCCGCCGGAAAAGACGCCGACATGGCCGCGCTTGTATTTGTGCGCATCCACCGCCGGCACGGGAAATTCCTGCAACCACAGGTCCGGCACATTCTCGAAGGTCGAGACGGCGAGCTGGGCGATGATGCCGTCGCCGATGCCGATATCGGCGAGCACGATCTCACCGCATTGCCCGCGCCCCGGCAGCAGCAGGTGGCCAGGCTTTTTCCGCGCGAAGGTGATGGTGACCTCGGCACGAAACGCCCTGCCCAATATGTCACCGCTGATTCCAGAGACGCCGGACGGCAGGTCGACCGCGACCACGGGCAGGCTCAGGGCTGTCACTGTATCGATGGCTTTCGCGGCGTCGCCGGACAGCGGCTTCGACAGCCCCGCCCCATAGAGCGCGTCGATCACGATCGAGCCAGGCTTGGCGTCAAAGTCAGACAGCGGCCGGGGCTTGATCGGGCATTCCGCGGCGGCGAGCGCCGCATCGCTTTCCGGCCTCGGCGCGCCGGATACCCAGACCGATGTGCCGACGCCGCTGCCGGCCAAGATGCGGGCAACGACATAGCCATCGCCGCCATTGTTGCCGGGCCCGCACAGCACATGGATGTGCTTTGCCGAGGGGTAGCGCTTGAGAACCTCGGCCGCGACCGCTCCACCAGCGCGCCGCATCAGGCCGATGCCGTCGGCTGGGCCGGCGGCAATCGTCAGCCGATCGGCCTCGCTCATTTCGGCCGGGGAAAGAAGTTCGTTGCTCATGGATTGCCGATCCGCATGCGATCAAGCATTGTCCGATTTCGATCCTAAGCAAACAAGGGGGAGTTGCCGAGATCTGCAGCCATAACGTTGGCACGAAAGCATCGCGGGCAGAAAATTGCCTGGGGGATAGGCAATATGCCCGATTTTTGTGCGGACGCGGGTGCTGGCGCTGTGTAGGCTCTGGCAGCCCATGCCGCTCCCGGTGCAGCGAATGACGCGAATTTGCATCCCGGTGCGGCGCGGCTTTGAAATCTTATGAGACCGCTTAGAATCCGCTGAATTGGCACAGTTCGTGCTTGATGGAGGCGCAAGCGGGGGGTCACAACCCGTTTTTTTGGCAGTGGAGGCCACTTTTTACATGAAAAAGATCGAAGCGATCATCAAGCCATTCAAGCTCGACGAAGTGAAGGAAGCGCTTCAGGAGGCCGGACTGCAAGGCATCACCGTCACCGAAGCAAAAGGCTTCGGTCGTCAGAAGGGTCACACCGAACTCTACCGCGGCGCCGAATATGTCGTCGATTTCCTGCCCAAGGTGAAGATCGAGGTCGTGCTTGGCGACGACGCGGTCGAAGGTGCGATCGAGGCCATCCGCAAGGCGGCCCAGACCGGTCGTATCGGCGACGGCAAGATCTTCGTTTCCAATATCGAGGAAGTCGTGCGTATACGCACCGGCGAAACGGGCATGGACGCGGTCTGACCGACCGCGCCATCCTCCAGAAAAACGTCATCATCAAAAAAAGTCATCACACAGGGATACACGACATGACGACAGCCAAAGACATCATGAAGCAGATCAAGGACAACGACGTGAAATTCGTCGACCTGCGCTTCACGGACCCGAAGGGCAAGCTGCAGCACGTGACGATGGATGTCATCGAGGTCGAGGAAGACATGTTCGCCGATGGCGTGATGTTCGACGGCTCGTCGATTGCCGGCTGGAAGGCCATCAACGAGTCCGACATGGTGCTGATGCCCGATCCGGAAACGGTCCACATGGACCCGTTTTTCGCGCAGTCGACCATGGTCATCCTGTGCGACATCCTCGATCCGGTTTCGGGTGAATCCTACAACCGCGATCCGCGCGGTACGGCCAAGAAGGCCGAGGCCTACATGAAGGCCGAAGGCATCGGCGACACCATCTTTGTCGGCCCGGAAGCCGAATTCTTCGTGTTCGACGATGTGAAGTACAAGGCGGATCCCTACAACACCGGATTCAAGCTCGACTCCACGGAACTGCCGTCGAACGACGACACCGATTATGAGACCGGCAATCTCGGCCACCGTCCGCGCATCAAGGGCGGCTACTTCCCGGTGCCGCCGATCGACAGCGCGCAGGACATGCGCTCGGAAATGCTGACCGTGCTCGCCGAGATGGGCGTGCGCGTCGAAAAGCATCACCATGAGGTGGCGGCGGCTCAGCACGAACTCGGCATCAAGTTCGACGCGCTGGTGCGCAACGCCGACAAGATGCTGATCTACAAGTATGTCGTCCACCAGGTCGCCAACGCCTACGGCAAGACGGCAACCTTCATGCCGAAGCCGATCTTCGGCGACAACGGCTCGGGCATGCACGTCCACATGTCGATCTGGAAGAACGGCAAGCCGACCTTCGCCGGCAATGAATACGCCGGTCTGTCGGAAAGCTGCCTGTTCTTCATCGGCGGCGTCATCAAGCATGCCAAGGCGATCAACGCCTTCACCAACCCGCTGACCAATTCCTACAAGCGCCTGGTGCCGGGTTACGAAGCGCCGGTTCTGCTCGCCTATTCGGCGCGCAACCGCTCGGCGTCCTGCCGTATCCCGTTCGGCTCGTCGCCGAAGGCCAAGCGCGTCGAGGTCCGCTTCCCCGATCCGGGCGCGAACCCCTACCTCGCCTTCTCAGCGCTGCTGATGGCCGGCCTCGACGGCATCAAGAACAAGATCCATCCCGGCCAGCCGATGGACAAGGATCTCTACGACCTGCCGCCGAAGGAGCTGAAGAAGATCCCGACCGTCTGCGGCTCGCTGCGTGAAGCCCTGCAGAGCCTCGACAAGGACCGCGGCTTCCTGAAAGCCGGCGGCGTCTTCGACGACGACCAGATCGACAGCTACATCGAGCTGAAGATGGCCGAAGTGATGCGCTTCGAAATGACCCCGCATCCGGTCGAGTACGACATGTACTACTCCGTCTGAGATTCAATCTCGGTCCAAGATTAGCTATAATGCTCAAGCCCTTGAAAGACGTCCCTCTTTCAAGGGCTTTTTGCTGCGCTCCAACAGGATTGCCAGCCGACCGGCATGCCTCGCCTGCACGGCAGCCGCGCATGGACAGCCGTATCCGCCTTTCGTCTTCGACGATCATAGGATGCCCGGATTCTTGGACCTACGGTCCATCGGAGCGGCCGGCTTTTGAGCGCGTCGCTTCAATCACAACTCGGCGGTGTTCAGTAAATGATCAAGGGAGGCGGTTCGGCCGCCAACGTCGGAGCCAGGAGCGAGCGGAGCACTGTCTCAGGCTACAGTGACCGCTCGTCCGGCGCCCACGCCAATGCCGCCGTTCAAGAAAACCCCGCCCGTCCGAACAGCATTGCGTGACGTAACCCCAAGCCCGCGAATACGCATGCCGTAGCGTGATCTGTCAACGCCGCCAGCCGGGTGGCGAATGACCGATTCCGTTGTATGAACAGATGCTTATGGAAGATCCATCGCCCCGGACAAGGGCTGGAAAAGGCGGTTTTCCGGGCTTTCTGGCGAGTGATCGCCGCAGACCCGCACGGCTGCGGCCGGAACTCACGGGCGATTAGCGACCGCCGGAACTGCCTGACTTTTTCTGGGTATGTTTTACCGGGAATGCAGTCAGCCGGGTAACGGCCAAAAAAGAACCCCGGCGCGAAACGCCGGGGTCCTCTTGTCATACAGTCCGAAACACTTAAGCGGCGGCTGAAACCTGAGCGCTTGCCGGAACCGAGGCGATCGTCTTCAGGATTTGCGAGGCGATCTGGTAGGGGTCGCCCTGCGAGTTCGGACGGCGGTCTTCCAGATAACCCTTATAGTCGCTCTTGATGAAGGAATGCGGCACGCGGATCGAGGCGCCACGGTCGGCAATGCCATAGCTGAACCGGTTCCACGGCGCGGTCTCGTGCTTGCCGGTCAAACGCTTGTCGTTGTCCGGGCCGTAGACGGCGATGTGATCCATCAGGTTCTTGTCGAAGGCCGCCATCAGCGCTTCGAAATAGGCTTTGCCGCCGACTTCGCGCATATAGGCGGTCGAGAAGTTGGCGTGCATGCCAGAGCCGTTCCAGTCGGTGTCTCCGAGCGGCTTGCAGTGGTATTCGATGTCGATGCCGTATTTCTCGGTCAGGCGCTGCAGGAGGTAGCGGGCCATCCACATCTGGTCGGCGGCCTTCTTGGAGCCCTTGCCGAAAATCTGGAATTCCCATTGGCCTTTGGCCACTTCGGCGTTGATGCCTTCGTGGTTGATGCCGGCGGCGAGGCAGAGGTCGAGATGCTCCTCGACGATCTGACGCGCGACGGAGCCGACATTGGAATAGCCGACGCCGGTGTAGTACGGGCCCTGGGGTGCGGGATAGCCGCTCTCGGGGAAGCCGAGCGGGCGACCGTCCTTGTAGAAGAAATATTCCTGCTCGAAGCCGAACCAGGCGCCCTCGTCATCGAGGATGGTGGCGCGCTTGTTTGAGGCATGCGGCGTGACACCATCGGGCATCATGACTTCGCACATGACCAGCACGCCGTTGGTGCGGGCGGGATCCGGATAGACCGCAACCGGCTTCAGCACGCAATCGGAGCTGTGCCCTTCGGCCTGCTGGGTCGAGGAACCATCGAAGCCCCACAGCGGCAGCTGCTCGAGTTCAGGGAATTCGGCGAATTCCTTGATCTGCGTCTTGCCGCGAAGGTTGGGGACCGGGGTATATCCATCGAGCCAGATATACTCGAGCTTGTATTTCGTCATTCTAGCCTCTCGTTGCTTGATCACCGAACACTGAACGGCGTCGACATGCGCCTGCCGTCAGCAGCCGGCCTGCCGCACTCTTAAAAAGCAATTCGTGTGCCATTCTTGGTCCGGAGGGTGCGACAAAATTGACGCGGCATCCACCGGAAGTCGGTGAGCCGCCTAAGCAATGCGCCCGGATCCATCACGGTCCTTATTTGCACAAATAGTGTGCAAATGCTGATCTTTTCATAGGCATATTGCCTAACTTGATTGCAGACCTTATCTTCGGGCCAAGTTGAATCGAAAAGGTTCGGCGGAAGAAAGGAACCCGGCAATGGAAGTCATTTCCACACGACCGTCGGCCAAAATTTTGATGTTCCCGGCGGCAGCGCGCCTCTCTGCCTCAAATTTGAGCGGAAAGGCTAAGTTTGCGGCAGAGCTTGCCTCGCTGCGTGATGCCCGCGCGGATTTCGGCGACGGCTGGTACCATGAGGCAGCCATCGAGGAAGAGGCCCGGGGCCGCAAGAGCTGACACAAAGGGCAGCAGCCCTCGCCAACGAATTGGCCTGAAAAGAAAAAGCCCGGCGCGATCGTTCGCGCCGGGCTTTCTTTTGAACGCGGGGGCTGCCTACTCCTTGGCGTGCAGGTCGGTGCCGAGCGTATCCTTGACGAAGATCATGCCGATGACCAGCGTTATAGCCGCGATCACCACCGGGTACCAAAGGCCATAGTAGATGTCGCCTTTGTAGGCGCTGAGCGCGAACACGGTTGCCGGCAGCAGGCCGCCGAACCAGCCATTGCCGATGTGATAGGGCAGCGACATGCCGGTGTAGCGAATGCGGGTCGGGAACATTTCGACCAGGATCGCCGCGATCGGCCCGTAGACCATGGTCACGAACAGCACCAGGATGAACAGGATGCCGATCGTCATTGGCCAGTTCACTGCTGCAGGATCGGCGAACATGGCGAACGCGCCGCCGCCTGGAATGTTGTAGACGGTGACTTCGGGTG
>NZ_RZPW01000279.1:0-7384 GCF_003998455.1 Mesorhizobium sp. M7A.F.Ca.CA.001.08.2.1
GTTCGGTGATCTTCAGCGCCTGTTCGTGCTCGCTCTCGATGAACAGGATAGCATCGGACTTGCGGTAGAAATCGGCCTTGAAACTGCCATGCGCGCCGAGTCGTTGCCGTTCCGCCTTGCTCGGCAGATCGAGCATGATCAGCTGGTCGTATTTGATCTCATGCTTGGCGAGCCATGCCTCGGTGAGCGCGCGGTATTTCTCCAGCCGGCTGGTGACCAGCCAGCCGATCCTGTGGGTCGCGACATGGAGCGGCCGCGCTTCGCTGAGGAATTTCTCATAGGCCGGGCCGTCGTCGTTTTCCGCCTCTGTCGGGTCGAGGCACAGCACGCCGTCAATGTCGACGCAGCATTGCGCCAGGAATTTGTGATGCATGAAGTTCCACTGGAACATGCGCGGATGCGGCACGACCTCGAAGACGAGGTCGGTTTCCTGGTGCAGGGGCTCAAGGCCGAACACGGCGGCAAAGGTGAAGTCCGCCTCGATGCCCGCAGCCTGGATGCGGGCGCGTGCGTCGCGCATGGCGTTGCCGCCGGCGACGCTGTCGTCGATCACCAGCACCTTGCGCATCTCGGAAACCTTGCGGTCGAGAGCGGCCCGGCGCTTGGTGACGCCTGATGTGTAGATTCGCCCAGCCAGGAAGCTGTCGAGATCGGTCATCGGGATGTTCGCGGCAAGGCTGACCAGCGTCGCTGCCAAAACGCCGCTTCTCGGCACACCGACGACCAGGTCGATGTCGCGCGGCAGCCGGTGCAGGCCCCTGACGATGGCGTCGTTCATATCGGAGATCGATCGGTAGTGCATGGTTCAGACCTGGTCCTGGAGGAGATGTCCGTAGCAGTCGAAGACGCCCAAATTATTGCGCTTCGCGCGGCGCTGCCGCAGGCAGCCTTGCCGGCAGCATCTTGAGCGCCTCGCGCAAGGCTTCGCGGCCGGAGGCGAATGCCAGTCCGATGATGATCGTGATGAGGTAGGCGAGCACGGCGCTGCTGGCCAGGGCGACGACATGCTGCTGCGGCAGCGCTGGCTTGACGAACCAGATCGCGGCCAGCGCCAGATGGGCGCCAAGCACGAACGGCGTTGCCGCGCGCAGCACATGATGCGCCTGCAGCGGTCCGCTCTTGCCGACATAGAGCCATAGGAACGGCGTCCGCAGATATTCGCTGATCGCATAGGCGATCGCCACGCCCAGCGCGCCATAGGGCAGGCCGAGCATGAAAGCCAGCACCGACGTCACGGCCGTTATGATGCCCCAGCGCATGAAATCGCCGGAGCGGCCCTGGCTGACGAAAAGCCACCCCGCCGGATTGTTGAGCGGCTGCAGCAGCCCGGCAAAGCCGAGCGCCAGGAAAATCGAGGCGCTTGCGCGCCATTGCTCGCCGAGCACGAAGGGGATCAGCACATCCGACATCGCGGTGGCGAAGGCGACACCGGGAAGCGCCACCAGCAGGATCAGCGGCATGACGCGCAGATAGGCGCTGCGGTAGCGATCCGGTTCGTCCTTCAGCCTGGAAAGTGCTGGAACCATCACCTTCGACAAGGGGTTGGTGATCTGGCTCAGCGGAAACAGAAGCAGCTTGTAGGCGCGGTCATAGAGGCCGAGCTGCGCCTCGCCCCAATATTTGCCGATCAGCACGTTGTCGAGGTTGCGGGCAAAGAAATTGGCGAAGTTGAAGCCGGTGATGCCGGCGCCGAAATTGATCAGCTCGCCGATGCCGGCGACCTTGCGCGGCAGGCCCGGACGCCAGCGCGAACTCGCCCAGTAGCAGAGCGTCGGCAGCACGGCACCGGTCAGCGTGCCGGCAAACAGGGCCCAATAGGAGCGATCGATGAAGGTCCAGGCGATCGACACGGCAAGCCCGGCGATTGCGCTGGCGACGTCGATGACGGCCAGCCGGCCGAACTGCATACGGCGCGTCAAGAGCGCCAGATGCTGGGCGCCAAGCCCATAGGCCATGATCTGCAGCCCGAACGCAGCCACCAGACCTGTCACGCGCGACTCGCCGTAGAAGGCAGCAACCAGCGGCGCCGCACCCGCAAGCACGCAAGCCAGGATCGCGCTGACGGCGACATTGATCCAGAAGAGGTAGTTCACCTCCTCATGCCGGATGCCTGATTTCTGGATCGTTGCCTGGGTCAGGCCGAAATCCTGGAACAGTGCGATAAAGGCAAGCACCGGCGCGCACATCGCCACGACACCGAAATCCTGTGGCGACAACAACCGCGACAGGACGATAACCGACAGAATCTGTGTCGCGACCCGCACCGATTGCGCCATGGCCGTGACAACCGCGCCGCGCCCAACCGATTTGCGCAAGGAGCCTTCTGGCGGATCGAATGCATTGGCTTCCAAATTCAGGATTCCTGATTTTTTACGTGGATTTTCGAGCCCGAAAATCCACGACCGCCGCCGACCACAAACTACGGCAATAATTTTGCAGTGCAACAGAAAACGTGGACCGCCGCACCAAAAATGTTGCGATGCAGCAAGACCTGTACTAGCATTCCCTCGGGTGGGCCAACAGCGGTCGAGTTTTTATGCTGCATGTCTTGTACCTAGTGCACGACGTTTCCGACCCGGCGGTGCGCCGGCGGATCACGATGCTCAGGGCAGGTGGGGCCCAGGTCACCTTGGCCGGATTCCGTCGCACCGCGAATCCGATTGCGGATATCGAGGGACTGCGCCCGATCGACCTCGGCGGGACGCGTGACGGGCGATTCGGCCAACGCCTCGCGGCCGTAGCCAAAGCAGCCGTTTCGATAGGCTCGAAGCTGGGCGGAATGCCAAAGCCGGATGTCATCGTCGCGCGCAACCTGGAAATGCTGGCGCTTGCCCGCCGCGCCAGGTCAGCCTTCGGTGCATCGGTTCCGATCGTATACGAGTGCCTCGACATTCATCGGCTTGTGCTGCGCAACGATGTCCTGGGCAAGGCGCTGCGTGCCACCGAACGATTTCTGGCCAGGGATGTGAAGCTGCTGGTGACCAGTTCGCCTGCCTTCATCGCCAATTATTTCAAGCCGTTCGGCCAGGTCGCGGCACCCATCGAGCTGGTCGAAAACAAATATTTCGAGGCCGCGACGATTGTGCCCGGCGCTGCCGAGGCCGATGAGAGCCCGGTCGGCCCGCCATGGCGGATCGGCTGGTTCGGCGCGCTGCGCTGCCGCCGCTCGCTCGAGCTGCTGGCTGATTTCTCCCGCCGCATGGAGGGCCGCTTCGAGATCGTGCTGCGCGGCCGTCCGGCTTTGTCGGAATTCCCTGACTTTCACGGCTTTGTCGAAGCCGAGCCATGGCTATCGTTTCTCGGGCCCTACCGCAATCCGGAAGACATGGCGGCGATCTACAACGATGTCCATTTTTCCTGGGCGATCGATTTCTTCGAAGCGGGGCAGAACTCCGAATGGCTTCTGCCCAACCGGCTCTATGAGGGTTGCCGTTTCGGCGCGGTGCCGATCTCGATGGGCAACACCGAGACCGGGCGATTCCTCAAGCAGCAGGATATCGGCGTGCTGTTGCCGCAAGCGTCGCCCGAAGCGCTCGAAGCCGCGCTAGGCAAGATGGAGGAGCATCGCTTCGCCAGGCTGAAGGGGCGTGTTCTGGCGCGCAACCCGAGAACCTGGAGCTACGATCGCAGCGATTGCCGTGCGCTTGTCGAGCGGCTGCGCAGCCTGACGGCCGTGCCCGGTTCGTTTGCCGCCGAGGCATTGGCATAGGATGGCAGGGAATGGACAGAGGCAAGATGGACAGAGGTTGATGACGCAGACGGAAAAACCCTCATCCAGCCTGATCGTTATCCCATGCCTGAACGAAGCCGCCCATATCGGTGCGCTGCTCGATCAATTGCGGCCCGCGGCCGCCAGGCTTGGCGCCCGGATCATCGTCGTCGACGGCGGCAGCACCGACGGCACGCTTTCCATCGTAGACGACGTCATTGCCAGGGACCCACGGGTTATCCTGCTCCACAACAAGCGGCGTATCCAGAGCGCGGCGATCAATCTCGCCGTCGGTACCTTCGGCGATGGTGCCGACTATCTCATCCGCATCGATGCGCATGGCGGTTATCCCGACGATTATTGCGACCGGCTGGTCGAGGAAGCCCTGGCTACATCGGCGGATTCGGTTGTCGTTTCGATGCTCACCAGCGGCAGCGGTGCCGTGCAGAAGGCGGCGGCCGCGGCGCAGAACTCCAAGCTCGGCACCGGCGGCTCGAAGCATAGGCATCTTTCGCAGGGACAGTGGATCGATCACGGCCATCATGCACTGATGCGGATATCGGCGTTCGGTGCCGTCGGCGGCTATGACGAAACGTTCAGCCACAACGAGGACGCCGAGCTCGATTATCGCCTGCGCAAGGCCGGCTACAAGATCTGGATGAGCGGCAAGACGCAGATGGTCTACTACCCGCGTGCCTCGCTCTCAGGCCTCTATTTCCAGTATCTCGGCTACGGTCGCGGGCGTGCCAAGAATGTACTGAAGCATCGCGTCATCCCGAAGGTGAGGCAGATGGTGCCGCTGCTGGTGTTTCCGGTGGTGCTGCTGGCGGCCTTCTCCTTCGTGCACTGGCTGGCGGCGGTGCCGCTGCTGCTGTGGGCGTCGGTGTGCCTGGGCTACGGGCTGGTGACGGCTATCCGCCAGCGCAAGGCCGACGTTGCGCTGGCCGGTGTCTCGGCCATGGTCATGCATCTTGGCTGGTCGGTCGGCTTCTGGCTGCAGCTTCTCGGCCTCGGCTCGCGACGAGGAGTGGCCTGATGGCGGTGTCGGCAAAGAACCGCAGCATCGACATCGGCGTCTGCACGTTCCGCCGGCCGGAACTGGCGGACACGCTGCGCTCGCTCGACGCCATGGAGATGCCGGTGGGATTCGATGTCCGCATCGTCGTCGCCGACAATGACGACACCCCATCGGCCCGTGACCTGGTGGCGGCGCTGTCGCGGGAATTGACGGTGCCGATCCACTATCAGCACGCCCCGGCGCGCAACATCTCGATCGCCCGCAACGCCTGCCTCGATGCGAGCACCGCGGATTTCGTCGCCTTCATCGATGACGACGAGACGGCCACGACGCCATGGCTTGCCGAACTGGTCGCGATGGCGCAGCAAAGCGGTGCCGCCGCCGTGCTCGGCCCGGTCAGGGCGCGCTATCGCCCGGACGCGCCGGACTGGATGCGGCGCGGCGATTTCCATTCGACCTTGCCCGTCTGGGTGCGCGGCGAGATCCAGACCGGCTACACCTGCAACGTTCTGCTGCGGATGGGCTCGGACAGCCTGCGCGGCCGCCGCTTCAGCCTGGCGCGTGGCCAGACCGGCGGCGAGGACACCGAATTCTTCGACCAGATGCACAAGGCAGGCGGCCGCATCGCCTTCTCGCCCGAGGCGTGGGTCGAGGAGGTGGTGCCGCGCTCCAGGGCGGCATTCGATTGGCTCGGCCGCCGCCGCTTCCGCGTCGGCCAGACGCATGGCCATCTCCTGGGCAGCAGCGCCAGCGGAATCGGCCTGGCCAAGCAGGTCGGCCTGGCCTCGGCAAAGGCCATCTATTGCTTCGCCTCGGCACTTCCGGTCGTCGTCAGTCCGGTACGCAGGAACCGCAGCGTGCTGCGCGGCATTATGCATCTTGGTGTCGTCAGCGGCCTCGTCGGCATCCGCGAAATCCGCCTCTATGGCCAGCCGTCGCCACAGGAGGGAGGCAAGCGTGCAGCCTGACGTCAGCTCTATCCCCGATGTTTCCTTCGTTATTGCCGCCTACAATGCCGAGACGACCCTTGATCGGGCGATCGCCAGCGCCATCGCCCAGAAGGGTGTCAGCGTCGAAATCATCGTCGTCGACGACAAGTCGCGCGATGCGACGCTCGATGTTGCGCGGGCCTATCCCGGGGATATCGTCCGTGTCATCGCCCTGCCAAGCAATCGCGGCCCGGGCGGCGCCAGGAATGCCGGCCTCGATGCCGCCCGCGGCAGATGGATCGCGGTTCTCGATTCCGACGATGCGGTCTTTCCCGGCCGGCTCGCCAAGATGATCGCGCGTGCCGAAAGCGCGGATGCCCAGATCGCCGTCGACAATCTGCAGGTCGTTCGCGAGGACGGCGTTATCGAGGACGCGATGTTTCCGCGGCAATATCTGGAAGGCTTGCGCGAGATTTCGCTGGCCACCTACATCGCCGGCAACGTCGTCTTCGAATCCAAGTTCAACCTCGGCTACCTCAAGCCGATCTTCCAGCGCGAGTTCCTGAACGAAAACCGGCTTCGCTATGACGAGAAGCTGAGGATCGGCGAAGACTACATCCTCTTTGCCGCCGCCCTGGCCAAGGGCGGAAAATGCGTCGTCGAGCCCGATATCGGCTATGCCTACCATATTCGCAGCGTCTCCATTTCGCGCGTGCTCGAGCTTCACCACGTCGAAGCCATGCGCAGGGCGGATGCCGTGTTCGCTCAAACCCATCGGATGGATGAGGCCGCGCAGGCCGCGTTCGCGCGGCGTGGCCGCAGCCTGCGCAAGGCGGCATCGTTTCTGTCACTGGTACAGCACATCAAGGCGCGGTCCCCGCTCAAGGCGATCCGGACTGCGCTCAGCGACCCGGCGGCGGTCAGGCATATGGGCATGCCGATCGCCGTGCGGTTGCGAAGAATGGCGGCACAATTTGCCGTCGGGGCGGGGAGGTGAAGATGCAGGCACATGGAGGGAATTTTCGTGGCCTGTGAACGGATTGAAGTCGATCTCCTCAGAAGGAATTTGCGATGAAGAAAATCAGGAAGGCCGTGATACCGGTGGCGGGGCTTGGAACGCGGTTCCTGCCGGCGACCAAGTCGATGCCGAAGGAAATGCTTCCCGTCGTCGACAGGCCTGTCGTCCAATATGCGGTGGACGAGGCCTTCGAGGCGGGCATCGAGCACATCGTCTTCGTGACCGGTCGCAACAAGGCGGTGATCGAGGACTATTTCGACCTGCATCCGGAATTGATCGGCACCCTGGAGCAGACCGGCAAGAAGACCCAGCTGGAGGCGCTCGAAAGCATGCTGCCTGTGGCCGGCGCCACCAGCTTCATCCGCCAGCAATCCCCGCAAGGCCTCGGCCATGCCGTCTGGTGCGCGCGCGAGGTTATCGGCAACGAGCCCTTCGCCTTGCTGCTGCCGGACATGGTGTCCTTCGGCGGTCGCGGATGCCTCGCCGAAACCGTCGAGCTTTATGAGCGCACGGGCGGCAACGTAATCGCCGTCGAGCGTTGCGAACCCAGCGAGACCAACAAATATGGCATCGTTGGCCGTGGCGCCGAGATCGGCGGCGGTTTCGAGGTGACGGCCATGGTCGAGAAGCCGGCGCCGGCCAATGCGCCTTCGAATTTCTACATCAACGGCCGCTACATCCTGCAGCCGGAGATTTTCGCGCTCCTGGGC
>NZ_RZPW01000027.1:0-19252 GCF_003998455.1 Mesorhizobium sp. M7A.F.Ca.CA.001.08.2.1
AACCACACGCTGCCGACCAAGAAAGCAGCGCGCTACACTGGCGGACTGTGGGTCGGCAAATTTCTCAAGACCTGCACATACCAGCGGGTCCTCACCGACGAGGCCAGTGGACTGGTCGGCGAATATTGCTCGAGGTTGTGCATGCTGGAAGGTTTTGCCGGACACGCCGAGCAGGCCAATATCCGCGTGCGGCGCTACGGCGGCCGAAACGCCGCTTGACGACCTTGAACAAAGCACGTCGAAACATGGTTCGCCGCTAAAACTGGAGCCTAGCAGCCATGACCGAAGTCGTCCTGAAGCAGCCTCACACGCCCCGCATAACGGTGAAAGATTTGGCAAGACAATTGGGCATGTCGGTATCCACGGTTTCGCGAGCCTTTTACGAGGACGCCGTGATCGCGCCAAAGACGCGCGCGAGAATCCTCGCGCGCGCGGCGGAACTCGGCTACCAGCCCAATCCGCTCGCACGCGGCCTCATCACCAAGAGCAGCCGCATCGTCGGCATCGTCGTGTCCGACATCACCAATCCATTCTATCCCGAAGTGCTGACGCGGCTGACAGGAAAGCTGCAAGCCCTCGACCTGAATGTGATGCTGGTGGTGACCGACCCAAAGCGCAGCGAGGATGAGACGCTTCGCGTCCTGCTCTCCTATCACCCCGACGTGGTGATCATCCTGGCCACGACGCTTTCTTCGGCATCGTCCGATGCCTGCCGCAAGGTCGGTACACCCGTCGTGTTCTTCAACCGCTACGATGCCAGCCAGCGCTCCTATGCGGTGACTTGCGACAATGAACTCGGCGGCAGGACGGTCGCCGACCACCTGATCGATCTCGGACACAGGCGCCTGGCCTATGTCGCCGGCTTGCCGAATGCCTCGACCAACGTCGATCGCTGGAAGGGTTTTCATGCCCGCTGCCTGGAAAGAGGCGTGCAGGCTCCTCTCAGCAGCGTAGGGCAGGAATTCAGCTACGCGGCTGGCTATGCCGCCGCGCATGGGTTTCTCTCGTCCGACGAACCACCGACCGCGCTTTTCTGTGCGAACGATATCCTGGCGATCGGCGCGATGGACGCGGCAAGACGCGATTTCGGCCTTTCGATACCGGACCGTCTGTCCGTCGTTGGTTTCGATGACATCGCGATGGCCTCCTGGCCGTCGCATGATCTCACAACTGTTGGTCAGCCAATGGAACTGATGGTGGAGCGCACCGTGGACCTGACGCTGTCCCTGTCGCGCAACGATGCCAGTCAGCCCGCCCTGCAGCGCATTCCGGGAAAACTCGTCGAACGCAGCACCACGAGGGCCATCGATGGCAGGCAATAAGTCTTCTCTGTCGATGCTGGACTGGGCGGCGCAAATTCATGGCCCGGACTGTGCTGGCTTTGGCCCCGCTCGCGAAGTCGCGGCCTTGTCTCTGCCTGAAGGTGTGGCGGATGAGGTGGTCGCCTATGGTCTCGAGGCCCGCCAGGTCTACAACGGTCTTAAGCGTTTAATCGGGCAGGTCGCTGGCCTGATGATCCTGCTGCAGGCAAGCGGCCGCCGCGAAGTGCTCGATCTTCCGTCTATCGCCAGTGCCGCGGAATTGTTCGACGAACTCCGCGAACGCCTTTCAAAGTTGCGGACAACGTCTCGCCTTGATGTGCATCTGCAGCAGTTGATCAGCGCACACAGGCTCGTGGGCACCTGCCTCGCTGTTCTGCGCGAGCAGCAAGCTGCCAAGAACACCCCAGACCTCGCCGAGCCGCTCGGTAATCTGTCGGCGGCTTACAGGCATCTGCAATCGGCATCCGAGGATCGCTTCGGAATGACCATGGTCGATTTCAGGCATTCCTGTTGCAACTGCGGGGCCGAAGGCCGCTTATCATCAGTCTAGGGAGGAAATAATGTCACAGTATTCGATCTGGATTCTCGAATATTCCTACGTCACCAAATACCACAAAAGTGGCGTTCTTTATGGTGCGCACAACCAGGGCTACGTCAAACTTCCGTACTGCTACGCCCTGATCAAAGGCAACGGACACGTTGCCATGGTGGATGTCGGCTACAACGACAAAGACTATGGAAAGCACCTTGGAGACAAGTTCGGCGTCGAGAACTGGCGCTCCCCAAAGGAGGTTCTCGCCGGGGTCGGCCTGACACCCGAGGAGGTCGATACGGTCTTCATCACCCACGCCCATTTCGACCATTTCGGCAATGTCGAGGATTTTCCGAAGGCGAAATTCTACATTCAGGAACGCGAGATCGCGAAGTGGACCTGGGCGATGTCGCTGCCTGACAGGCTCCGCTGGATGATGGTGGCTGTCGATCCCGGTGACATCATCCGTGGCGTCGATCTTGCGCGCCAGAAACGGCTCATTTGCGTCGATGGCACCGTAGAGAACGCTCTTCCGGGGATCGACCTTCATGTCGCCTACGACAGCCACACCTTTGCGTCCATGTGGGTCAATGTCCGCAATGACGGCAAGGCGCGGTCTTCCGATGCCTGGGTGCTCGCCGGCGACCTGGTCTATGTCTTCGAGAATGTCGAAGGCCCAGGGGGCGTCGTCGATGTCGATACGCCGATGTATGTGCCGGTCGGTCTTGCTCTTGGTAGCCAACAGAACCTGTTGATGGCCACCGAAGCGATGATGAAACAGGTCGGCTATGAAGCGCAACGTGTCATTCCAGTACACGAGGAAAGGCTCAAGGACCGCTTTCCGTCGCGGATCACCAAGGACGGACTGCGCATTTCGGAAATCTGCCTGGCTGACAGCGAGACATCCAAGGTACGATGATGTCAACAAACTTGAAGCAAGTCGCCGTTGTTGGCGGCGGCCTCGTCGGAAGCGGCTGGGCGCTGGTCTTTGCGCGTGCCGGCATCCCGGTTCGCCTATTCGACGCAAGTGAAGACATCCGGCAAGCCGCGCCCTCTCGTATCCGCGCCAGTCTTTTGGACATGCTAGAATTCGGCTTGGTCGATGACGTCGATGCAATCGCGCGGCGCATCGAAGTGGTCGACAGCATGGTCGATGCAGTATCGGCGGCCGACTACGTGCAGGAATCGGTCTTCGAACGCGCCGATGTAAAAACCGCCGTTTGCGCCGAGATCGGTGCAGCCATACGTGACGATGCGGTGGTAGGCAGTTCCAGCTCCGGCATACCGGCTTCGATGTTCACTGAACAGGCCCCAAGGCGATCGCGCTTTCTGATCGCCCACCCGGTCAATCCGCCGCATCTGGTGCCGCTTGTCGAACTGGTACCCGCGCCATGGACAGATCCGGAAATCGTTCCATGGCTGCGCGAGGCGATGGAACAAGTCGGACAGGTGCCTATCGTCGTCAACCGTGAGATCGAAGGCTTTATTCTCAACCGCCTCCAAGGTGCGCTGCTGAACGAGGCCTGGGCGCTGTTGGATGCGGGCTTGGCAAGTGTGGCCGACATCGATCGAACAGTTGCTCATGGTCTCGGCCTGCGCTGGTCGTTCATGGGACCGTTCGAGACGATCGATCTGAATGCGCCCGGTGGCATAGAGGATTACGCGCAACGTTTGGGAACGCTTTACCACTCGATCGCGCAGGATCGCCGCGATCCGAAACCTTGGTCTCCTGATCTGATAGAATTCGCCACGGCCGAGCGCCGGGAAGTACTGGCGAAGCCAGAGCTTGAGGCCCGTTCGGCATGGCGCAACCGTCGGCTTATGGCTCTGATTTCTCATAAGCGGGGTCAGCCGGAACGTTAGATTTTCCTCCTCCGCAAGAAGCGATCGAGGTCACATGACGTGTATGGGAATGGGGGTTGAGAGGCCGGCGAAATAGCGCCGTCCCGACCTTCGTCGCACTCCAGCAAGGCATCCTTTCACGACGCCTAGAGCAGTTCACCGTTTCACGGAAACGGCGACCCGCTCTAACTCCTTGTTTTTACGCAATTCCGGACGGAAAACCGTTTCACACTTTTCCTGGAATTGCTCTAGAGCAAGTGCCTAGGGATATGCCTCTTCGGGGCGAGCGAGCATCATGAGATCACCGACGTTTTTCTGATCGGCGAGCGTCCAAAGCCGATCGGCAAGCGAACGTACGGCAAGTTTCGGGCAACCGTAGCGGGCCAGGGCGGCAAATTTCTCCTGGAGCGCTGCGTCCGACATAGGTCGAGAGAGGCTGCCGGTAGCAACGCCTTCGGATACCGCTACAGAAGAGCCATCCGTGTACCGGATTGAGACATGCGCGGATTCGACCGACGCGCCAGCGTCGACCTCGACTGGGCGCACCTTGGCACGGAGAGCCTTGACCTGCGGATCGTTCACCGCGGCATCGCTGAAGTCTTCCGCACCAGCATGGCCGCGCAACAGACTGACGGCCACCGCATGCTGGGCGCTCACCTGCGCCTCGCGCCCCGTGGTGACTTCGGGGCGATCGGCGCGGGCCTTGAGCAAGGGGGCGCCGCGCACGACAACCCCGGCAATCTGGCCTGTTGAGAAATTGGGGGTGTCACGAGCGGCGAGGCAAGCGTCGATCACAGGGTTCAGCACCACTCCGCAGGGGTAGGGCTTGAACATATTGCGCATGATTTCCCACTCAGCGCCCAGTCCGTCCTCGATCCGCTCAGGCTTAGGCTGGTCCGAGCAGACTTTGAGGAAGCCGCGCGGCCCTTCGAGCGGCTGCGGCGGCCCTTCGACCCCGCACTGCGCCATCAGGGCGGAGATGAGACCACCACGGGCGGCATTGCCGACGCCAGTGCTCTTGGCCATGAAGCCGAGGGTCTCGACGAGACCTGAAGCTTGTGCCGAGGCATTGCCGAGTGACCAAAGTATCTCGTCCTCGGTCAGGTCGAGGAGCTTCGCCGCAGCCACGGCGGCGCCGAAGATTCCGCATGTGGAAGTAATGTGCCAGCCGCGGTCGTAATGGCCGGGCGAGACTGCATTGCCGATGCGGCAAGCGACCTCCACTCCGAGAGCAAAAGCATGAAGCAGTTTTGCGCCACTGACCGAGCGCATTTCCGCCAGAGCGAGTACGACCGGCAGGACGGGCGCGGTGGGATGGATGATCGTGCCGGCATGGGTGTCGTCGAAATCGAAGACATTTATCGCCGCGGCGTTCAGGAACGCGGCTGTCAATAGGTCCTGCCGCTGCGCTTGGCCGATGACGGTCGCGGTCTCGCCGGACGAAAAAGGCGCGAGGCTTTTGGTCAGCCGCAGCACTGCCTGATCGGCCGACCCGCCAAGCGCCGTGCCGAAGCCGTTGAAAACCGCCTTCATGGCGTGCGCGCGTACCGGTTCCGGGATGTCCTCCCAGCGTGAGCGATGCACGAAAGCCGCGAGCCGCCGCGAGAGGCCTGCGGCGGAAGGCTGTACAATGTCGCCGATCATAAACGCGTGTCCGATCTGCACATTGCCAAGGATCAACCCTTCGCCTTCATGCCGGCGACCGTCACGCCGGCCCAGTCCTCGATCGGCTTGATGATTTCGGTAAGATCCGCATCCGCGCCAAGATCGCTCTTTGCCACCGTCAGAAGTTGGCGAACGGCGGCGCCCACGATCATTGGCACGCCGAGCGCGTCGCTTTCCTCGAGGCAGAGACGAATATCCTTTGCAGACAGACCAATCGAGAAGCCGAAATCGAAGCTGCGCGTCAGCACAAATTTGGGTATCTTGGTCATCGTCGCATTCGAGCTTCCGCTGCCAGAGTTGACAACGTCGATCAGTATGTCGGGATCGAGGCCGGCCTTGGTGGCGAGCACCAGCGCTTCGGAGGCAATGGACAGCGCCGTGACCGACATCAGATTGTTGATCACCTTCATCATTTGTCCCATGCCCGGCTCAGCACCGACGTGGATAGGCTTGCCGAGTGTCTCGAGGATCGGTCGCACCGTCTCCATCGTCGACACGTCGCAGGCGACCATCATGGCAAGCGTGCCCTTCTCGGCCCCGCCGACGCCCCCGCTTACCGGACAGTCGACCGTTGTAATGCCAGCCGCTCTCAAGCCTTCGGCCATCTGCCGCTCTGTGCGCGGGCCGGTGGTCGACAGGTCGATGACGATCGTCGCGCCCTTGCCAGAGACAAGCCCATTGGACCCAAGCGCCACGGCATGCACGATCTCTGGCGTCGGAAGCGACAAGAGGATCACATCGGACAGGCCCATCAGTTCCGCCGGCGTCTTGGCCCTTCCCGCGCCCTCTCTCGTCAATGCCGAGACGACCGCGTCGTTGGTGTCGTAGACGCTTACTGTGTAGCCCGCCGCAATGAGCCGCTTCACCATCGGCGTTCCCATGCGTCCAATGCCGGCAAAACCCAGTTTAAGGTTAGTCATCGTGATCTCCGCTTTATAGGTTGAGTGCAGATCGCGTCTGCGCGCTCAAGGCGCTGCCGCAATCGGATCGAGGTCCAGGCGCACGATATCGTCGACCCTTGGCAATGCGGCCGGATAGCGCGTCAGGACGAGCGGGTCGTGGCCGGGGATGATATGTTTGGGCGAGCTCGCGAGCTTGCGCATCGTGTCGTAGCCCTCCAGCATGTCGGTAGCGCTCTCCAGCACCGGGAAGGGTCGGTTCTGCTCGAAATTGGCGTAGAAGTGCGAAGCGTCCGAGCCGAGCACGACCCAGCCGCGCGCCGTCTTAACCCTGACCACCTGCAATCCTTTCGAGTGGCCGCCGACACGATGCACCGTGAGGTTCGGGGCGACCTCGCTGACCCCATCATGGAATGTCACCCGCCCGGCGAAGAGCTTAGCGACCATGCTCGCCACGTCCTCGTAGGCGAAAGGGTGGCGCAGATAGTCGTGGCACATGCAACGCCCGGTGCAATAAGCCATCTCGACGTCCTGGACGTGGTAGCGGGCATGCGGAAACAGGTCGTGGTTGCCGGCATGATCAAAATGCATATGCGACAGGATGACGTCCTCGACCTTGTCGGGGTCGATGCCGATCATCTTCAGCCCCTCGCCGACCGGTCGCAGCAAATTTCGTTGTCGCTTCTTTGCCACCTTGGCGTCGAAGCCGGTGTCGAACACGAAGGTTCGCGTCTTGCCGACGATGACCCAGACAAAGTAGTCCAGCGGCATCGGACCATCATGCGGATCGCCGCCGATGAAGTTCGCGGCTGCATTGCGGTCGTGGTGACCGTAGCGAATTGCATAGAGTTCGTAGATATCATCCATCTGTGGCTCCTTTCGCTGCCAGGCCGCCGTGGTGCCGGATCATGCAGATCCGGATCCGGTCAGCTCGCAAGCCACCCTCCCTCGACCGGAAGCATGGCTCCCGTCATGTCACGGCCAATCGGTCCGCAGAGAAAAACCAGGAGATCGGAAACGCTCTGCGGTGAGACGAAGCTGCCGCCAGGCTGTTTACCCTCGAGAAAGAGGCGCTCCGCCGCACTGCGGTCGATGCCTCGATCCGCCATCAACTCTTCCACCCGGCTCTCGGTCCCGGGTGTCAGGACCGAACCCGGACAGAGACTATGGCAGGTGACGTCAACGTCCAAATTCTCCAACGCCACGGCCCGGGTAAGGCCCAGTATGGCCGATTTCGTGGTGACATAGCCGACACGGCTTGGTGTGCCGCGCATGCCGTAGACGGAGGTTATGTTGAAGATGCGCCCGAAATTCTGCGCCCGCATCGGCGGCAGCAACAGCCGGACCGCATGGAAAATGGCCGAAAGGTTCACGGCCAGCGCCAGATCCCATTGCTCGGGCGGAAAATCCATGATCGACGCGAAATGCCGCACGACCGCGTTGTTGATAAGAATGTCCACCCCGCCAAGTTCGGCGCCGGCGGCCGCGACAAGCGACTCCACGCCCGCCGACGTGGATAGGTCGGCCATGTGGTAGGCAATTTGCGCGCCCGTCCGGTGGGCCAGGGCTTGACGCTGCGGCTCGACCGTTTCGGGCGTTTCCAGCCCATGCAGCATGACGCTGCAGCCGGCCTCGGCAAGCCGAGCGGCGATCGCTTGTCCCAGCCCCCCGGTGGAACCGGTGATCAGTGCGCGGCGTCCGCTCAGAGCCTTCGCCGGGACAGGAAGCACCAGCGGTGCCGTCTCCTCCAGGCTCATACCCTGCTCCGCTGCTCTGTGAGCATCATCAACGTCCTCGTGCTTGGCCGAATAAAGGGCTGCGCGGCGATTCAAATCTGTTACCGGTAACAGATTTCGAGTTTAGAGCAGCGATGTCAGCGATGCAACGGGTGATACCGGATATCTGAAGTCAGGTGCTTTCGCGCTGGATCAATTCAAATTTCAGATCGATCACGCTGCCGCGCAGATGCTCGGCGCCGTCGATGATTCGACTCAGCAGGATTCGCGCCGTCCGTTCGCCGATGTCATAGCGCGGCAGCCTCAGCGTGCTGACGGATGGACTGACGTGGCGCAGAAGGTCCACGTCGTCGAAGCTTGCCAGGGCGATCCGGCCCGGGACCGGCCAACCCCGTTTCTGGCACTCAAAGAGAGCGCCAACCGCCAGCACGTCGCCCGCGCAAAACAGCGCGTCGACTTCCGGCACGCTCTGCACCACGCGTGCCATCACTTCCGCCCCGGCGGCGAGGCCGCGCTCGGTCTCCAGGACGATGCGAGGGTCGGGATCGAGCCCGAGCTGGTTCAACGCGGCATGATAGCCCTGCAGCCGATCCTGCGAGCGGTCGTTGTGCACCGAGTAGAGACTGGCGAAAGCAATCTTGCGGTATCCAAGACGGCCGAGATGCATCGTCATCGCATAGGCCGCTTCGCGGTTGGAAAAACTGACTACCATATCCAGCGGTTCTTCGGGTATATTTCCGTTCTCGACCACAGGTATGCCTGATTTCCGGATCTTCTCCGCCGCTTGCGGTGTATGCTCGGTGCTGTGCAGGACCAGGCCGCTCACCCGCTGACTGAGGAAGATCGTTATCAGTTCTTCCTCTTCGTTGGGGTCGTAGCCTGACTCCGCGATCATCAGCTGGAAGCCCGAGCGCTTGAGCACTTCCGACAGGCCCTTGACCGTTTGCGTATAGATAGAGTTGTCGATGCTTGGCACGATAAGGCCGATCGTCGTCGAGCGGCTCGACGAGAGGCTGCCTGCCAAATGATTCGGCAGATAGCCGATCTCGCGAACCACCCGGAGCACCTTTTCGCGCATCTCCTCGGAGACTTTGCCGGGTCCATTCAGCACGCGTGAAACGGTCATGGTGGAGACGCCGGCGCGCACCGCCACGTCGCGCATCCTGGCGCTCCCGGCCTGCGTGTTTCCGTCTCCAGACGATTTTTTTGGCATTCCTGTCACAGTCCGATGTAGCGGCAGAAATCAAATCATTGCGCACGCTCACAAACAAGCCTCTGCCGCATAATTTTGAGATTTTGTTGTTACCGCTACCAAAAACAGCTATGGCTAACGGGGGGCACCTGCAGGTGCCGCGGAGATCGCAATGGACAAAACGGCAGACAGCCGAGCGGACGAGACGGTGCTGCGCTATGTGGCGACTGCCCGGCCAGTTCAACAGCTCATCAGCGATACGCTGACACAAGTCGCTGGCTTTGCGCTGCTTCTGATGACCTCGCGCAACCGTGCCCCGCTCGCCGAAGGCGCGCTCGCCGGCGCGCGGGAGGCGGCAATGCGAGCATCCGAAGCGGTGCGCGCGCTTGCGGTCCCCAAGATTGCCGAACATCATCATCACCACCTGCGCGCTGCCGCCGCCGCCCTCCTCCAGGCCTGTGCCGCGACATTGGATTGCCTTCGGGTCGATGCCTCCGAGCAAAGCGACGCACTCGTGCGCATGCTGCGCTCGTCGAGCGATCACCTTCGGATGACGGCCCGCCTGTTACCGGGATTCGAACTTGTCGATTTCGGCCAGGCGTGTTGCGCGGCCCACGCGCCGCAGCGCCTGCTGCAGAACGTCACTTAGGAAAATTGTCAGGGAGGACAGGATGGCGGACTACTCGATTTGGGTGCTCGAATACGCGGCGGTGGAAAAATTCCCCTTCAGCGTCATGATGTACGGCCCACAGCACCAGGGCACACGCAAGCTGCCCTATGCCTATGTGTTGCTTAAGGGAAAAGGCGAGACGATCCTGATCGACACCGGCTACGACCACGTTGCCTATGGCGAACAATTGGCGACCGCCTACGGCGTGTCAAACTATCACGGGCCGCGCGCGGTCCTGGCCGAGTGCGGCGTTGCCCCGGAAGACGTGACCAGCGTGTTCATCACGCATGCCCACTTCGACCACATGGGCGCCATCCATCTGTTTCCAAACGCAAAATTCTATGTCCAGAAGAGCGAACTGGACAAATGGGTCTGGGCTCTGACCTTGAGCCCGGAATATCGTTTCCTGACCGGTGGCGGCGATCCGGCTGACATCGTGCGCGCGGTCGAGGCGGCGAAAGAGGGGCGGATGATCTGCATCGACGGCGACCAGGCGGATGTCTTGCCGGGTATCGATGTCCATCTGGCGGCGGATACCCACACCTATGGCAGCATGTACGTCACCGTCCGCAACGACGGCGCCAGGGACGGCGAGGACAAGTGGGTCTTCGCCGGCGACCTCATCTATACGTACGACAATCTGACCGGCCTTGATCCCGAGGCGCCACAGATCGTGCCGATTGGCCTGGCCGTCGGGAGCCAGCACAATTTGATATTCTCCAGTGCGCAAATGCTGAAGTCGGTGGGCGAGGAAGTGCGGCGGGTGATCCCGGTCCACGAGGATCGGCTGCGCACCACATTTCCTTCGCGCCTCACCGACAAGGGCTTGCAGGTGGTGGAGATCGCGCTTGCGAAGGGCGAGGAAAGCCGGGTCGGCTGAGCCAAGACGGGCGGGCGCGCAAGCACCCGCCCAAACGATACCAAGTCTCGACAGGAACCCAACGGCCTGGGACATTGCCAACCAAATGCCGGGATCCTGAAGCCCGACCTGCGGATAGCGTCCGGACCTATGTTCAGAGCTGGTCCGCGCCGGCGACGAAGCCGCCGCCATCGATCACGATGGCCTGGCCGGTGATGAACGAGGCCGCATCCGAGGCGAGGAACAGCACAAGCTGGGCTATCTCCGACGGATCGCTGATACGCCCCATGGGAATCATCGGCAAAACGGTATCTTTCGCGCTCTGCTCGCTGCCGAACATGCCGCTCAACAACGGCGTCATCACAGAGCCGGGCGCAATCGCGTTGACCCGGATGTTCTTGCGAGCCACTTCCAGCGCCACCGAGTTGGTCAGCCCGATGACGCCCCATTTGCTGGCGCAATAGACAGCGGTGGTGGCGAAACCCATGACGCCGAACAGCGAAGAGGTGTTGACGATGGCGCCGCCACCCTTTGCGGTCATATGCGGGATCTGATGCCTCAGCCCGTTGAAAATCCCACGCAGATTGACGTCCATCAGCAAATCGTAGTCCGCGTCGTCGAGTTCGTGCACGGGCGCCGTCTTGCCTGGCACGCCCGCATTGTTGAAGGCGACATCGATCCTGCCGAAGCGTTCGAACGCCTTCTGGTGCAGCACGGCCATCGCCTTGCCGTCGCGCACATCGGTTTCCAGGAACTCGATCTCGACACCAAGCGGCCTGACTTCCTCCTTGAGGCTCTCTCCGAATTTGGCGCCGATGCCCGAAACATAGAGATTGGCACCCGCACGGGCGAAGGCCAGCGCCGTGGCGCGGCCAATGCCGGTCGTTCCTCCGATCAAAATGACGTTCTTGCCGGAAAAATCGTACTTCACTTGCATGGTTGATCCTCCTGTAGCCATGACCGCAAGATATCTGCGGCAAAATTCACATACGCCCTCGCCATCCATAGCCTTGACGTGATACCGCTAACAAGAGAAAATAAGCAAAGACGCAAGAAGGCGATGACGGCTGTTCGTTTTTGAGCCAAAACCGGATTTTCGCGCGATTTCAGACTGTCCGGTTTCCGACTTTTCAAATGTGGACGTGATACCGCTATCAAATACGAGGGCTAAACTCCGAGCAAAGCCGTAGAATCCGATCTGCTGGCGCCGCTCGATTTTGGACAGGCATACCGCTTCGGCACTCTTCGGCGGCCGCGCTGGTCTTTAGGATACGAGGGCAAACCAATTCACGACCCCTCGTGCAAGCAAGGAACCGGCCTCGTCGTGGGGACGGACTGAAACGAAAGGGAGGAGTTTCCAAATGTATAAACTGCTGCTTGCCGCTTTGACGGCCAGCGCCATGATGGTGGCCACCGTCGCCGAGGCGAAAACGCTTGGCGTCGTTGCACTTCTGGCCAACGATGCGCTCAATATAGCCGTCATCGGCGGCGCCACCGAGGCCGCCAAGGCTGCCGGCTGGGATGTCAAGGTGACGGACACCCAGGCGAGCGCCGACCAGGCGAACGCTGCAATGAATTCTTTCGCAGCGCAAAAAGTCGACGCGATCTTCGTGCTTGCCTTCGCCAGCAGCTCCATCGGCTCCGGACTGGCCGCGGCGCGCGACGCTGGCATTCCCGTCGCCACATGGGGCGGCGAAATCGTTCCCGGCATCGTGGTGACGACAAGCGGCCGTCAGGTCGGCGACGACTCGGTGAAGTTCCTGACCGACAAGGTTGGCGACAAAGCCAACGTCCTGGCGATGACCTTCCATCCGGGAAAGCTCTGTATCGACCGCGGCGTCGCTTTCGACGAGGGCGTGAAGGCCAAGTCCGACGTCAAGGTGGATTACAGCGAAGTGGCGGCGCCGGGACAGGTCCAGTTCGGAAACGCGACCGCCGCGGCCTGGCTCACCGCGCATCCCGCCGGCGGGGACAAGCCGCTGGCCATCTGGGCCTGCTGGGACGAGCCGATGCAAGGGGCCGTCGCCGCGATGCGCCAAGCCGGACGCACCGACGTCACCACGGTCTCCATCAACGGCAGCCCACAAGCACTGCAACTGGTCAAGGAAGGCGACCTCACGGCGACCGTCTGGCAGCCGGCCTTCCAGGAGGGCAAGGAAGTGTTCCAGGCGGTTCTCGACTCGATCAAGGCCGGCGCTTCCTGGCAGCCGAAGGATATCCAGATCCCCGGCATCGTGGTCACCAAGGACAATATCGACAAGTTCATGGCCGAACATCCCAATGGACTGTGAGATCAGTTCGCGGCGCCTGGCGGGGCGGCACAGCTAGATGCCGTCCGTCGCGCCAGGCGGGCCCTGGATGCGCATCCGGGGCCTGACCAAATCCTTCGCTGGAGAACTTGCCCTCGACCACGCCGATCTCGACATCGAGCGCGGCAAGGTACATGGCCTGGTCGGCGCCAACGGCGCCGGCAAGTCCACGCTGATCCGCTGCCTCGCCGGGGTGACGGTGCCTGACGAGGGCAGCGTCACAGTGGCGGGCGAGGATCTGCAAAAGGGGTCGCCTAGAGCCTCTGAACAGGCCGGGCTTGCCTTCATCCATCAGGAACTGAACCTGATCCCGCATTTCAACGCGCTGCAGAACATATTGCTCGGCGCACCCAAGGTCACGCGTTTCGGCGTGATCGACTGGCAGCGTTCCGGTGTCGCCGCCCGCGCCGCCGCCGAGCGTGTCGGCATCCGTTTTCCACTCGAGACAAAGGTCTCCGAGCTCTCAGTGGCCCAGCGCTGGCTCGTCATGATCAGCAAGGCTCTCGTGCGCGACGCCAGCATGATCGCCATGGACGAGCCCACCGCATCGCTCTCGGGGCCGGAGAGCGAGCAGCTCTTTGCCATCATCCGCGATCTCTCCGCCCAAGGCGTCGCCATCCTCTATGTCTCCCACCGGCTGGAAGAAGTGCTTCAGCTCTGCGACAGGATCACCGTGTTGCGCGATGGGCGAATCGTCGATGCCGCGGAGCGCGGAACGCTCGACAAGAAGGGCCTGGTCAGAGCCATCATCGGCCATGACATACGCCCACCCGACGAGCGCGCCCGTTTCGCCGCCGACCGCAGCCGGCAGCCGATCTTCTCGGTCCGCGACGTCGCCTGGAAGAGCGCCGTGAAAGGCGTGAGTTTCGATCTCTACAGGGGTGAGGTCCTTGCGCTCGGCGGCCTCGTCGGTGCGGGACGTACCGAACTTGCCCATCTCGTGGCTGGCGTTGCCCGGCCGGATGCAGGCCATTTCGAACTCGACGGCAAAAGACTAGACATCGCCAACGAGGCACAAGCGGTTCGCGCCGGTATAGCTCTGGTTCCGGAGGAGCGCCGCTCGCAGGGAGTAATGCTGCAGCAGTCGGTGGGCTTCAACATCAACATATCCACCTTGAAGAAGCTGCGCGCCATTCCAGGTCTGCCGTTCGTCTCCGGCTGGAAGGCCCGCCGTCACGCGGAGGGCCTCGTAGCTCAGCTAGGCATCAAGACGCCCGGCATCGAGACGAAAATCGGCGGCCTTTCAGGCGGTAACCAGCAAAAGGCGCTGATCGCCCGCTGGCTCAATGCCGGAACCAAGCTCCTCATTCTCGACGAGCCGTCGCGAGGTGTCGATGTTGGCGCTCGTGAAGAAATACACGATGCGATCCGCGCGCTTGCCCGGTTCGGTGTCGGCATCCTGGCGATATCATCTGATGTCGAGGAACTCACGCTTCTCGCCGATCGTGTCCTTGTCATGCGCGAAGGCCGCATTTCCGGCGAGTTGACCGGCTCCGATATCACCGAGGCGCGGATCATCGAGCTCAGCTACCACGACACCAATGACGCAGAAGGAGAAATCGCATGATGGCCCAGGCCGGAACCGCGGCGAAGGACGTGCCGCTGCGCAAATCCTCATGGAAGCGAACCGCGCTGATATGGCTCTCTCGCTACGGCACGATTGTCGGGCTCCTGCTGATGGTGGTCTTTTTCTCGGCGAACGCGCCTGGAATCTTCCTGTCCCGCGCCAACTTCCTCAATATTCTCAGCCAGGCTTCCCTCACCGCGATCATCGCCTCCGGGCTGACCTATACGCTTGTTGTTGGTGAGTTCGATCTGAGCATCGGCTATGTCGCGAGCTTCGTCGGCCTGATCGTGACCGGCCTGATGGCTTACCAGGGTTTTCCGATCTGGCTCAGCATTGTCTGCGCACTGCTGCTCGGTGCGGCGATCGGCGCCTTCAACGGGATACTGGTGACCAAGGTGAGGATCAATGCCGTCATCTCGACACTGGGTGTCGGAACGATGCTGACGGGCATCGGCTTCACCTATAGCTCCTTCCCGATCGCGACCGGCATCCCGCGTGCCTTCACCGATATTGCGCTCGGCCGGCTGGTCTTCGGCCTGCCCAACCCGGTGATCATCATGGTGATCGTGCTGATTGCGCTTTGGGTCATCTTGAACAAGACCGACATCGGCCAGAAGATGCAGGCTGTCGGCGGCAATCTGGAGGCAGCAAGGCTGTCGGGCATCCGGGTGGACCGCATCAAGATCTTTGCCTTTGCCACCGCCGGCTTCTGCGCCGCATTGACCGGAACGCTGCTGTCCTCGCTGCTCGGCAGCGGTACGTTGGCGGCCGCCGACGGCTATCTTCTCGACGCCTTCGCCGCTGTATTCCTGGGGTCGGCCACGCTCAAGGAGGGTGAGTTTCACATAACCGGAACGTTGGTCGGCGTGCTCATTCTCGCGGTAGGATTCAACGGGCTCAGCATCTTCGGCGCCCCCACCCATTTTCAGCCGATCTTCAAGGGCGGGATTCTCGTGCTCGCGGTCGGTATGTCCGCGCTTGCCCGGCGCTACGCCGCTTCGGCATAGCAGAGCAATTCCGGGAACGGTGTAAAGGCGGTTCTCCGTCGGGAATTGCGTCAAGACGAAGAGATGGAGCGGTCTTGCGTTTCCGCGTGAGACGATGAACCGCCCTGTCTAAAGCGCGTCGCGTTCTACCAAAACCGAAGTCTCTTCCAGGCGACGTGTCTCGGGAGACGTTGGTGAGACCGTTCCAGTTGGCTGGAGAGGCCCCACTTTCGTCCAATGCCTGCGCGGCTCGAAGATCGGTAGAGGCTAGGCGACGGTCTTATCGGCGCCGGCGACAAAGCCGCCACCGTCGATGATGACAGCCTGTCCGGTGATGAACGAGGCTTCGTCCGATGCCAGAAACAGCACCAGGCGGGCTATCTCCGACGGGTCGGCGATCCGCCCCATCGGCAAGGACGGCAGGACCGTGTCCCTTGCACTCTGCTCGCCGCCGAACATATTGGTGAGGAGCGGGGTCATGGTCGAGCCCGGTGCAATCGCGTTGATACGGATATTCGATCTTGCGACTTCGAGGGCGGCCGAATTCGTCAACCCGATCACGCCCCATTTGCTGGCGCAGTAGACGGCCGTGGTGGCGTAGCCCATCACGCCGAATAGCGACGAGGTGTTTACGATCGCGCCGCCGCCATTCGCCAGCATATGCGGGATCTGGTACTTCATGCCGAAGAAGATGCCGCGCAGATTGACCTCGGTGATCAGGTCGAAGTCGGCCTGGTCGAGTTCATGGATCGGCGCCGTCCTGCCGGGAACCCCTGCATTGTTGAAGGCGACGTCGATGCGCCCGAAGCGCTCGTAGGCAGTTTCGTGAAACTTGCGGACAGCGTCCTCGCTGCGGACGTCGACCTCGGCGAATTCGATGGCGATGCCGGGATGACGCTTGCCGACCTCTTCGATCAGGCTGCGGCCTTCAGCGGCGCCAAGGCCGGCCACGTAAAGATTGGCGCCGGCCTCCGCAAAGGCCAGGGCCGTCGCACGTCCTATTCCGGTCGTACCGCCGATGACAAGCACCGACCGTCCGGAGAAGTCATACTTCGCTCGCATTATTGCCTCCTAAGCAACTGAAAGATCGTCTCATGTCTATCGGTCATTTAACCGACAAGAGCCGCTTGCGGTCCATGTTGACGGCAACGGCCGCGATGACGCCGGCGCCAAGAACAACGTTCTGCAGGAAGGGGTTCACATTGGCGAGATTCATGCCGTTCTGCAGGATCGTTATGATGAGAACGCCAAGAATCGTCCGGTGCGGTCCGCCGACACCCCCGGTGAGCGGCGTACCGCCCATGACAACAGCGGCTATCGCCGGCAGCAGCATCGGGTCGCCCATCGTCGGGTCGCTGCCGCCGATCCGCAGCATAAGGAATATCCCGGCCACACCGGACAGGAAGCCGGAGACCAGAAAGGCGTAGAGCTTATAGCGCGCCACCGGCACGCCGCAGAGTTTGGCCACGGTCTCGCCGCCGCCGATCGCATAGATGAACCGGCCGAAACGGGTCCGTCTGGCGACGAAAGTGGCTGCAAGCGCGATACCGATCGCCCACAGCGCGACCGTGGGCACGCCCAGCAGACTGCCGTTGAAGATCGATCCGATTACCAGGTCCGTCGGAAGGTTGATCGCCGCGCCCTGCGTGACATAGAGCGTCATGCCGTTGATCGCGTAGAGCATGCCAAGAGTGGTCAGAAACGACGGAAGCCTGGCGTAGGCGAAAAGCACGCCGGCGATAGCGCTGACGAGCATGGTGATGAAGGGCACCAGAATGACGGCCCATTCGCCGTGATCGCGGATCAGCATCGCTGCGCTCATTCCGGCCAGTGACACCATCGAGCCCACGGCGAGGTCGATGCTGCCCATCAGGATGATGAAGGTGCCGCCAACGCTGAGCACGATAAGAACGGCCGCCTGCTGCAGGATGTTGATGGCATTGCCGATGGTAAGGAAGCGGCCGTTCAACGCCGTAAACACGATGATCATCGCGATCAGCGCCAGCCACGGACTGATGGCTGCCACGGAGATTTGCGGCCGCCAGGATTGTTGCCGAAGGCTGGAATGGCCGGTGGGCCGCGCCGCGGCGGATGGGTCCTGCGTTGTAGGTTGAATTGTCCTGCTCCCTGATTGCCCGCGACCTAGACCATGTCCGCGACGAGTTCGACCTCGCCGGGCTTACCGTTCGGCGGCGCCGGCACCTCGCGCACCAGGGTGCCGCCGCGCATGACGAGAATGCGGTTGCTGAGCCCGATCAACTCGAGCAGGTCGTCACTGACCAGAAGGATGCCCACGCCCTCGGCGGCGATGCGCCGGAGGACGCCGTAGATCTCTTCCTTCGCCCCGGCATCGACACCGTTGGTCGGGTTGTCGAGGATGAGAACCTTGGTCTGACGGAGCAGCCAGCGTGCGAGCAGAACCTTCTGCTGGTTGCCGCCGCTCAGGGTCGACATCTGCGCGTCGATCCCGGCCGTCTTGATGCCCAGTGTCGCGACGAATTCGACCGCGTCGCGCCTCTCGCCCGCCAGGTTGAGCCAATAGGGCTCGCCGTGGCGGGTCAGCCGGGCAAGGCTCATATTCGAGGCTACGGAAAGCGGCGGTATCACGCCGTCCCGGCGATCGGGCGGCAGATAGCCGATGCCCAAGTCACTCATCACCCGGATTGAGAGGTTCTTCGGAACGATCGTGCCGCCGACCCTGATGGTTCCAGTGGCCCCGGACAAAGCGCCCGCAAGCACCCCACCAAGATCGGATTTGCCCGAGCCGAGCAGACCGGCCACACCCAGGATCTCCCCGCCACGAAGATTGAACGCCACATCGGCGAAAGACCCGGTCCGGGACAGGCCGCCCACCTCAAGCACCACCTCGCTCTGCGGCTCCTGCTGCTTGTGCTCGCAATAGAAGAATTCATCGCGCGTGCGTCCGACCATCAATTCGTGCAGCCGGTTCTCGGCCAAGCCGGTTGCCGGCAGTTCGGCAACCATGGCGCCATCCTTCAGCACATAGAGGCGGTCGCTGATCTCGATGACTTCGGACAGGCGATGCGAAACATAGATGATCGCCGCGCGCTCTCGCGTCGCCTGGATGAGCCGCATCAGGAATTCGACCTCGTCACCGGTCAGCGCCGCCGTCGGCTCGTCCAGCAGCATCACCGGCGATTCAATTCCCGCCAGTTTCGCCAGCGCAAACGACTTGATGATTTCAATGACCTGCCGGGTGGAAAGATCGTAGGTTTCGACCTTCCGCGACGCATCGATGCGTTCATGACCGAACTCAGCAAGGAGGTCGGTGACATGCCGCAGCATCGCCCGATTGTCGATCACGCCGAAGCGGGAAAACGCCGCCTCGTGTGCCAGCAGCATATTCTCGTAGACCGACAGGGTCGGGATCAGGGCGAGATCCTGATAGATGTGGAAAATGCCTTCCCGGTTGGCATCGGCATAGTTGCGGAGCGAGACATCGCGGCCGCTCACGAACAAGGCGCCAGAGTCGGGCCGGAGGTTGCCGCTGATCGTCTTCAGCAGCGTCGATTTGCCCGCGCCGTTCTCGCCGACGAGGCCGATGACCTCGCCCTTGCGCAGCGTCAGGCTCACACCGGAAAGCGCTCGGACGCCGCCGAAGCTTTTGCCGATGTTCCGTATTTCCAGGAGCGGCGGCGATGCGTTTCCAATG
>NZ_RZPW01000280.1:0-7361 GCF_003998455.1 Mesorhizobium sp. M7A.F.Ca.CA.001.08.2.1
CAAGGTGCGCGTCGCCATGAGCAACGCCTTCGCCATGGGCGGTACGAACGCAGTTCTGGCATTCAGGCAGGTGTAGAAGCCATGCAAGACGCCTCATTTGAGGTCACCTGTCGTATCTAGCTGCTTGCCGGACCACTATGTGAAGCGAGCGCTATTGGCTGCCTCTGCGATGCGGGAATTGGCAGCGGACGTCTCACGATCAAACAGGCATCTGCTTGTAGAATTCTTTTAATCGTGAAGCGGCGCGAGTGCGCTATCCGTTGAGGTGAGCAAGGCCGGCGCCCTGGGTGAGCGCTGGTGTCGGGTGGTGGAAAGTACAGGGGGAGCTGTGTGGCCCCCTCTTTCTCGGCCTCGACGATGTGCGAAGGAGCCTGTGCGGCGAACGGGCCGACGCCCCAGGCTCAGAACCTGGGCGAACCTAACTCCCGCCAAAGGACAGCCCAGAGCTGGATACACGAAAGAGATACTGAACCCGCGAATCAGATTCTGATCAATCGTCGTGTCTGAGCTCCGCTCGGCTCTTACGGAGATAATCGCGCGGCCCGGCAACGGCCGCGCGTGCCGCGGGCGTGAGCTTTGCGCTTCGTCAGAAGTGCCTCGAGCGTGACGACGATAATTGACCAGCCATATGGAACGCATTCGCCCAGTTATCCAAAGCGTGGATACCTTTCATCTAAACAAAGGATTTTACCGTTTTTGCTGCAGGTCCCATAGAGGCGCTTCAAGTTGGAAAGATAGGTAGTTCCCATGGTTGCGTTGGATCCGATGAGCATCATCTGGTGTGCGGGGCGCACAAAGTCAGTCGCATCTGCATTACGGCTTGGTCTTTCGGCGGTCTCCACAAGTTACGCCCCGTTGGTGCGATGCCAATTATTTAACCAATGCTTGAACATTTATCTCAACCAGACAGCTCCAAGGTGAGGTCTTCCATGCGCCCGAATGTCGATTGGAAGTTGTGCTGGGAAAATGAGCTGCAACTGGCCGACCATGTCGAACTCTCCGACTTTTTTCGAAAGACCTATGGACGGACTGGCGCCTTCAACGCGGAGCCATTCGAAGGCGGCCGCAGTTGGGCCGGCGCGAGGCCGGAATTCCGCGCAATCGGCTACGACGCGCATGGGGTAGCGGCTCACATCGGCATGCTGCGGCGCTTCATCAAAGTTGGCGAGGTCGACTTGATCGTCGCTGAATTGGGCCTGTACGCGGTTCGTCCGGATCTTGAAGGGCTCGGAATCGGTTTTTCGATGCGCGTGGCGTACCCAGTGCTCCATCAGTTGGGTGTTCCATTCGCTTTCGGCACGGTTCGGCACGCGCTGCGAAACCATGTCGAAAGATTCTGCAGAGCCGGCCTCGCGAACATTGTGTCGGGCGTTCGCGTACGATCGACCCGTCCAGATGTGCATCCCGACCTGCCGCCCACGCGCCTGGAAGACGTACTCGTGTTGGTTTCGCCGATCGGACGCTCGATGGACGAGTGGCCGTCCGGTACCCTGATCGACCGGAACGGTCCGGAACTATGAAGCCTCTGGACTACATATGCGAAGGGCAGAGTGACAATGCCGATGGCACTGCAGAGCGCAGCGTCTATCTGACGTTTGACGATGGTCCCAATTCATTTTTCACACCGCAGATACTCAATGTGCTGGCGCAACATCAGGTGACGGCGACCTTCTTCGTTGTTGGGGCCTACGCGGCCGACGAGCCGGAACTCGTTCGCCGAATTATTACAGACGGGCACGGTATAGCCAACCACACGATGACTCATCCGGACCTGGCCAAATGCGGGTCCGTCGAAGTCGACTGCCAGATAGTTGAGGCAAACAGAGTCATAGGGATGGCTTGCCCGCAGGCCATGGTTCGGTACTTTCGTGCACCGTATGGCATCTGGACCGAAGAAGTAATCGCTGCATCAGCGGGTGCGGCATTGACGCCCGTCCATTGGTCCATTGATCCACGCGACTGGTCTCGCCCCGGCGTTGACGCCATCGTCGACAGAGTGCTCGCCGATATCCGGCCGGGCGCAATCGTGCTGTTGCACGACGGGTGCGCTCCCGACGAATTGCAACCAGGCAATCAAGCCAGTCTGCGCGACCAGACGGTGACAGCGTTGTCACGCCTAATTCCAGAATTGCACGGCCGCGGATTTGTAATCCGATCACTTCCTCAACACCCCTGAACAAACAGAGATCCTATGGACCTTCTCACCACAGCCAGTACTGTTGCCGTTTCGTCTTATGCGGTGCTCTCGACTGTTTACAGAGGCATGCAAGCGGTCTACTCCCAACCGGAAAATGTTACGCCGCCGTCGGAAAGCTTGTTCGGATCCGACCGTTGGCCGAGCGTGGATGTCATTATCCCCTGCTACAATGAGGACCCGCGCACACTCGCGGCGTGTTTAGCTTCCATTGCAAATCAAGATTACGCCGGAACATTTCAGGTCTATCTGGTTGACGACGGTTCTGGAAATCGTAATGCCGTCATCCCGGTACATCACGCCTACGAGGGCGACCCGAGATTCAATTTCATTCTGCTCCGCGAGAATGTTGGCAAACGCAAGGCGCAGATCGCCGCCATCCGCCGCTCATCTGGAGATTTCGTGCTCAGCGTCGACTCTGACACGACACTTGCGTCCGACGTCATCACAAAGCTTGCAGTAAAAATGCGGGATTCCATGGTCGGAGCGGCCATGGGCCAGCTGACGGCATACAACCGCAGCGACACTTGGTTGACCCGATTGATCGATATGGAATACTGGCTGGCTTGCAATGAGGAGCGCGCGGCGCAAGGTCGCTTTGGTGCGGTCATGTGCTGCTGCGGCCCATGTGCAATGTACCGCCGGTCTTGTCTCCTTTCTCTGCTGGATCAATACGAGACGCAGCTGTTCAGGGGGAAACCAAGCGACTTCGGTGAAGACCGTCATCTTACGATCCTCATGCTGAAAGCAGGCTTTCGAACCGAGTACGTTCCAGGTGCCGTCGCGGCGACAGTCGTTCCGGACAAGATGGGACCTTATTTGCGCCAACAACTCCGCTGGGCACGAAGCACCTTCCGGGACACGATGCTTGCGCGAGGTCTACTGCGTGGCCTGGATCGCTATCTAACTTTGGATGTGATGGGAGAGAATCTCGGCCCATTGTTGCTCGGCATCGCGGTAGTAACGGCGCTCGGTGAGCTACTATTTTCACATACAGTAAATTGGTGGACGGTGCTGGCTATTGTCACGATGACCATAATCAGATCTACGGTGTTATCTTTCCGCACTCGGCAGCTTCGATTCATCGGCTATTCAATGCACGCGTTAATCAGGATATTCCTGTTGATCCCCTTGAAGGCTTACGCCCTGTGTACATTGAGCAATAGCGATTGGCTGTCGCGTAAAAGTGTTCCCCTGCCCAACAGGAGCACAAAGGAAATCACAAGCGCGATGCCGCTTGCCGGAGCAAATGCTGCGGGCAATTCTGGAATTGCGGAGTCACTTCATACTGCAGATCTTTCGCTCACAGCTGGTGAAGTCTGACGGCCTTGCAGCGCCGAGTGACCGAGTAAGTTGTGTCAGTCGACACGGGGTGAAGCTTTCGAGTTACCTATGGTCAGAACGGGAACTATCTGGAAGCGACACGTGGCATCTTGACGTTATTCTTTGGCGGAAGCGATACACGCGTCGCTCCGGCCGCGACTTTCCAAAGGTGCCATCTCAAGGCGGTGGCCTGCTCTGAACCAGAATTCGCAAGTAAGCTGCCGGTGGCCAATCGGACTCATTCCGCTTGAGATAGACGCATGTCCAATGTAGCAATCGACCTTACCGGCGTAACCAAATTATTCGGAAACAAGCTCGTTGTGGACGGGCTGTCCTTCACCGTTGCATCGGGAGAGTGCTTCGGTCTGCTGGGGCCGAACGGCGCAGGCAAGAGCACGATTGCGCGTATGCTCCTCGGTATGACCCGGCCTGACGCGGGTGATATAACAGTCCTCGGTCTACCAGTGCCGGCACGCAGCCGCTTGGCCCGCAAGGGCATAGGCGTGGTCCCGCAGTTCGACAATCTCGACCTGGAATTTACGGTACGCGAGAACCTGTTGGTGTTCGGGCGCTACTTCGGCATGAGTACAAGAGAGATCAACGCCGTCATCCCACGGCTCCTCGAGTTCGCTCGCCTTGAGAGCAAGGCGGATTCACGTGTCGGCCTGCTATCCGGCGGGATGAAGCGGCGCCTGACGCTGGCACGTGCTCTGATCAACGACCCCCAGTTGCTTGTGATGGATGAGCCCACGACCGGCCTCGACCCGCATGCCCGCCATCTGATCTGGGAGCGACTTCGTTTCCTGCTGGCGAGCGGAAAAACGATCATTTTGACCACCCATTTCATGGAAGAGGCTGAGCGGCTTTGTGATCGGCTGTGTGTTCTCGAGCGGGGACGCAAGATCGCCGAGGGCAGTCCTCATGCGCTGATCGACGAGTACATTGGGTGCAACGTGATCGAGATCTTCGGCGGCAATCCACAGGAGCTGATTTCGCTGATCAGACCGTACGTTCAGCGTGTCGAGGTAAGCGGCGAGACGCTCTTTTGCTATGCGCCTGAGCCGGAGGATGTGCGCATCCAGCTTCGCGGTCGAGCGGGTCTGCGTATTCTAGAGCGTCCACCCAGTCTGGAGGACGTTTTCTTGAGGTTAACCGGACGTGAGATGGAGAAGTGAGCAATGGGTGAACGTTTTGCGGCCGCTCTACCCGCCAACGCCTGGAACTGGATCGCGGTGTGGCGCCGCAATCATCTGGCATGGAAGAAGGTGGCATTTGCTTCAATGCTCGGCACCCTTGCTGATCCGATGATTTACCTTTTCGGGCTCGGCACTGGCCTTGGACTGTTGGTAGGCCGCATCGAAGGTGCATCCTACATCGCCTTTCTGGCAGCCGGCATGGTTGCGACGAGCGCGATGACAGCATCAACCTTCGAAACAATTTACGCGGTTTTCGGTCGAATGCGCGATCAGGGCACTTGGGAAGCAATGCTGCACACACAACTTACCCTCGGCGACATCGTTCTCGGTGAATTGACCTGGGCAGCCACAAAGGCCTTTCTGGCCGGTACGACAATTGCGATTGTTGCCGCCGCGCTAGGTTATGCCGCGTGGACGTCGGTTCTCTACGTGCTGCCGGTCATCGCTCTCACCGGGTTCGCCTTTGCGAGCCTGGCCATGCTCGTCATCGCGCTCGCGCCCAGTTATCACTATTTTATTTTCTATCAGACGCTTGTCATCACACCCATGCTGTTCCTTTCGGGCGCGGTTTTTCCAGTCGGCCAATTGCCAGGAGTGTTTCAGCAGATTGCGGCCTTCTCGCCGCTGGCGAATTCTATCGATCTAATCCGTCCGGTGATGCTCGGCCGCCTGGGCGACAATGTAGGGCTGCATATAGGCGCACTTTGCATGTTCGCTGTATTGCCTTTTTTTCTGTCGGCTGGACTGTTTCATCGACGACTAATGCGTTGACGCTTACCTACGCCCATCAACGAGAAGGAGGTCCGCAATGCCGGATTGCAAACTGCCCCCAGCGGCCCGGAGGCATGCGTGTGCCAGGAATCGCGAGTGGTACAACAACGCCGAAGCCGGGCGCCACCCAGCCGCTGCAGGCACGCGCCCATCTTCGCGACCACACCTCGGAGTACAGGCTGGGTGGTGAGGCGCGCGGACCCACCCGGAGCGTTCAAGCGATAGCAGCCAAGCTTCTTGTGCGCGTCCCCAGACCGTCGCGGCCATTATTTAGTTGGATACACATGCAATGACCCACAACGAACCAACTCCTGAGCCTTTTGTGATCCTTGCTATGCCAAGGACCGGAACACACTATTTAGAAGAATTGCTAAACGAGCATCCGACCGTTCTGAGTAACGGTGAGTTGCTAAACGAATATGATCCCAATTGGCCCAGCACGGATCGCCTGCTAGGCACGGATCGCGAGCTTCTTGAGCTTGCCTATGTGCGCTGCCCTATGCGCGACTACAAGAATGTGACGCATCTTGGCTGCAAGATCAATGAACCTCAGTTTCGCGAGCGTCCAGCATTCTTTGCGGAATTAGCTCGTTGGCCAGCACTCAAGGTCATCCTCGTTGTTCGCCGAAACGTATTGGAATCGCTCCGATCCTTTGTGCAGGCCAGGGAAAGCGGTCAGTGGCTGAAGTTCAGCTCGGACAACGATACCGCTCGGCCACCGAGCGTCAGGTTGTCAATCGCCGACTGTGAGGCTTATTTCAAAGCCGCCGACGATTTTCACGCTCGCGTTATGGACTCCTTCACGTCGACCAACCTGCTTGTAATGGAATACGAGAGCCTACTTCACGAACCTGCCCAATGCTTGGGAGCGGTTTGGGATTTCCTGGGCGTTCCAGCGCTTGAGCCATCAGATAACGCCATCTTGCAGCGCCAGGAAACGCGACCGCTTGATCAAACGGTGGAGAACTTTGACGAGTTGCGGATTCACTTCGCACGCGGACCTTATTCAAGATTTTTTGACCTCGGAGATTCAATGCGCTCCTACGCTTAATCGCTTGTACCGCGTGCTCTGATGGGCGTGTAGGATATCCTGCAGTTTGCGCGCATTCCGTTCCAAAACTGACAAACCAAAGTCACCAAGGCAACCGGCAGTCGATCTGCGGCGAACATCAAAGGGCACGGGCGCAAGGCGACCTGGTCAATTCCCTCTCTGATGAAGCACTTCCTCAGACGCGATCTTTGGCGAGCCTCGAGTGCAGAATTCCGGCAAGGTGGAGGGTTCCAGTGCGCAACTGCACCAATCTCGCTGGACGGGACAGGCGTCCAGTTGGCACGGCACTTGCTCCGAGATGACAGCAGCGCTCGACCGGAGCGCAGCATGGGAGAAGGAGGAGCCCCCACCCCGATCCGGTCAGGGAGAGAGAAACGATGTTGGTTCCAAGAGTCCCCCGCGCGATCGCAGCGCCCCGCAAGCGCCATTTTGCCCGGACCTACGTGCAGGTACTTGCCGCCATGGTCCTTGGAGCCGCAATTGGCTACCTCTATCCGGAAACCGGCCAAAGCCTGAAGCCGCTCGGCGATGCCTTCATCAAAGTCATCAAGATGATTATCGCACCTGTCATCTTCCTGACAATTGCGACCGGCATTGCCGGCATGAGCGATCTGCAGAAGGTCGGCCGAGTTGCCGCCAAGGCGATGGTTTATTTCCTTACCTTCTCGACGCTTGCACTCGTTGTCGGGCTGATTGTCGCGAATATCGTTCAGCCTGGCGCCGGCCTCAACATCGATCCGGCCTCGCTCGATGTCGAAGCCGTTAAGGGCTATGTGGCCACGGCTCACGAGCAGTCCGTGACCAGCTTCCTGATGAACATCATCCC
>NZ_RZPW01000281.1:0-7358 GCF_003998455.1 Mesorhizobium sp. M7A.F.Ca.CA.001.08.2.1
CTTTTGACCAACGCGCCGCTTGGAACCGGAGCCTGCAGTGAACTTGCCCAGGGCGGTCTTGCGGCAAGTCTCGGGGGCGACGACGGCCCAGATTTTCACCTTTGCGACACGATAGCTGCCGGCGACGGACTCTGCGATGAGGCCACGGTGCGGCGAGTGGTACGAGCTGCACCCGAAGCGATTAGGACGATCCAAAGGTTCGGCGTCGACTTCGACCAGCACCCTGACCGCGCGTTGCGACTTGGGCTCGAGGCGGCACACTCGCGACGGCGGATTGTGCATGCAGCCGGCGACGCCACCGGTCGCGAGTTGGTGCGCGCGCTCGTCGCCGCGGTTCGGCGTACAGCCTCGATCACCATTATCGAAAATGTGGAGGTCCGCCGGCTGGTCGTGCAGGACGGGTCGGTCATCGCCGTGGTCGCAGCAGGACGAGCCGGCGCGCTCGCTCTGCCCACGCGTCGAGCGGTGCTGGCGACCGGCGGCGTCGGCGGGCTGTTTTGCGACACGACAAACCCCGCTGGCTCATGGGGTCACGGGCTGGCGCTCGCCGCATGGGCGGGGGCGGAACTCGCCGACTTGGAATTCATACAGTTCCATCCAACTGCGCTCGACGGTCCGCGCCGGCCGATGCCGCTGGTGAGCGAAGCCGTGCGTGGCGAAGGCGCGGTGCTCATCGATGAGCGAGGAGAGCGCTTCCTCGCCGACACACCTGGCGGTGAACTTGCGCCTCGCGACGTCGTAGCGCGCGCCATTTGGCACCAGCTTGCCGTTGGACGCCGCGTATTCCTGGACGCACGGCAAAGTCTCGGCCCGAGATTTGGCAAGCGTTTTCCAGGCATCGCCGAATTGTGCCGGAGCGCAGGAATCGACCCCGCGACCGACCTGATCCCGGTGCGCCCGGCGGCACATTATCACATGGGCGGCGTCGCCGTAGACAGCGCCGGCCGCAGCTCCATCGAGGGATTGTGGGCCTGCGGTGAGGTGGCCTGTACCGGCCTGCACGGCGCCAACCGCCTGGCCAGCAACTCGCTCACCGAAGCGGCGGTCACCGCGAGCTGGGTTGCCGAAAGCGTTGCCGGCACGTCGTATACCCGGCGACCGCGCAGATGCTCCACATTCGTCCCTCCACGACCAGACGCTTCCGTGGTCCGCCCGATTGTCTCCGCCGCCCTGGGTATCATCCGCGACGGCGAGGCAATGCGCGAAGCGGTGGCGACCCTGCTGCCGATCGCAGCCAATAGTGTCGCTGCCTCTGGTCCGGCTTTGGTCTCACTGATGATCGCCGCGGCGGCCCTGAGGCGGGAAGAGAGTCGAGGCGCGCACTGTCGGTCCGATTTCCCGCTCCACGATGCCAACGTGCGCCCATCACGGCTGACACTGCACAGCGCAATGCGGGCCGCGGCCGCACTCGATTGCCGGGCTACCATACGGAGCACTTGATATGACTTCATTCTCCCCCCTCCCCGCGACCCTGATCGAACCGATTGTGCGCGTTGCGCTCCTCGAAGACCTGGGCAGATCCGGCGACCTGACCACCGATGCGGTTATCCCGTATGATTGCACTGCCACGTTGGTGCTCAAAGCGAGGCAGGCGGGCGTCGTTGCCGGGCTCGATCTGGTCTCGTATGCCTTCCTTCTCGTGGAACCGGCGATCAACATCCAGATCTGGCGCCCTGATGGCAGCGAGGTTGGGGCCGGGGAAACCATTGCAAGATTGTCCGGACCCGCACGAGGCCTGCTCACGGCCGAACGCACGGCCCTCAATTTCTTATGCCGGCTGAGCGGCATTGCCACTGCCACAGCGGCCATGGTTGAGGCCGTGCGCGGTCACAAGGCGAGGATTGTATCGACGCGAAAGACGACGCCCGGGCTGCGGGCATTGGAGAAATACGCCGTGCGCGTCGGCGGCGGTGCCAATCACCGGTTCGGCCTCGATGACGGCGTGCTCATAAAGGACAACCACATCGCGATCGCCGGCGATATCCGCACAGCAATAGAGCGGGCGCGCGCCGCAGCAGGGCATATGGTGAAGGTCGAGGTCGAGGTCGACACGCTGAAGCAGCTCGATGCAGCGCTCGCGATTGGTGTTGACGCGGTGCTGCTCGACAATATGTCGGTCGAGGATCTTGCCCGCGCGGTTTCTATAGTGGATGGCCGTACGATCACCGAGGCGTCCGGTCGGGTGATGCCGAAAACGGCGGCGGCGATTGCGGCGACCGGTGTCGATCTCATCTCCATGGGTTGGCTGACGCACAGCGCCCCGATCCTCGACATCGGCCTGGACATGCCGGACCACCAGAACATCTGCAAGCACTTGAACTGAGGATTACGGCGTGAGGAGCAACATCAGCTCGGCAGGCGTAGGAGGTGCTGGAAAGACGTGCCGCAGCTCGCCTTTAGCGAGTGCGCCCCAAAGCCAAGAAGGCGTACCGGACTAGCAAACAAAGGTTTGACGATGACGATTGGAATGAACTCGGAGTTCGACGTGAACCAGACCATGCAATTGGTCGATGGAACGCCTCCGCGATGGAACCGCAAAGAGGCCGAGGCCATCTACGGCATGCCATTCAACGATCTGCTGTTCCTAGCTCAGACGATCCACCGCCAGAACTTCGATCGAAACCGAGTGCAGCTGTCGCGGCTCCTTAGCATCAAGACCGGCGGGTGCCCCGAAGATTGCGGCTATTGCAGCCAGTCTGCGCATTACGAAACCGGTGTGAAGGCGTCGAAGCTGGTGGACGTCAAGCATGTCATCGACGAAGCGGCCATGGCGCGTGATGGCGGCGCAACGCGCTATTGCATGGGCGCGGCGTGGCGAAGTCCCAAGGAGCGCGACATGGACGTTGTGGTCGCCATGATTGAGGGCGTCAAGGCCCTCGGCATGGAGACCTGCATGACGCTCGGCATGCTTGATCTTGAGCAAGCTGCTCGCCTGAAGCAGGCCGGTCTCGACTACTATAACCACAACATCGATACCTCTGAGCGCTACTATGGCGAGGTTATTTCAACCAGGACTTTTGCCGACCGGCTGGAAACGCTTGGGCACGTGCGCGCGGTTGGGATGAAAGTCTGCTGCGGCGGCATTGTCGGGATGGGAGAAGAAAAGACCGATCGCATCGACATGCTGGTCACGCTCGCGAACCTGCCCGAGCCGCCGGAAAGCGTGCCGATCAACATGCTTATTCCCATCGAAGGCACGCCGCTTGCCGCGGCCGACGCCATCGATCCGATCGATTTCGTCCGCATCGTTGCGCTCGCGCGGGTGATGATGCCGAAATCCTATGTAAGGCTGTCCGCCGGCAGGACGGCGATGAGCGACGAAACGCAGGCGCTGTGCTTCTTTGCCGGCGCCAATTCGATCTTTGTCGGCGACACGCTGCTGACGGCGGGAAATCCCGGCGAGGACAAGGATACCCTTCTGTTCCGGCGCCTCGGCATTGAGCCTATGGAACTCGCCACGCAATGAAGGAGGCAATTCTTGCCCGCTATGACGCAACCTTGCGGGGACTGGGGCGCAAGGACCGGTTACGGACGCTCGCACCGCGCGCCGGGCTCGACTTCTCGTCGAACGACTATATCGGACTTGCCGCCTCCAAAAGACTCGGCGATGCGGTTTCGACGGCGATTGCGCGGGGCACGCCAGTGGGCGCCACCGGATCGCGGCTGTTGCGCGGCAATGCACCGGAACATGAGCAACTGGAGGCGGACGCAGCGGCATTTTTCGGAGCCGAGCGTGCACTGTTCTTCGGCAGCGGCTATATCGCCAACTTCGCTCTGCTGACGGCCCTGCCGCAGAAAGGCGACCTGCTGGTCCTCGACGAGCTCGCTCATGCCAGCATGCATGAGGGTGCCCAGGCCGGGCGCGCTGAGTTCAAGCTGGCCGCGCACAACGACGTCGACGCTGTCGAGGACGCAATCACCCGCTGGCGCGCCGAAGGCGGCATGGGGCGGGTGTGGATCGCCTTCGAAAGCCTTTACAGCATGGATGGCGACCGTGCGCCGATGGAGAGCCTGGTCGCGCTGGCTGATCGGTACCAGGCATTCATCGTCGTCGATGAAGCGCATGCCACCGGCGTCTGGGGACCGGACGGCCGGGGACTGGCCGCCGCGTATGAAGGCCGCGACAACATCGTCACGCTCCACACATGCGGCAAGGCGCTTGGCGCATCCGGCGCGCTCGTTACCGGACCGCGAACACTGTGCGACTATCTTATCAACCGGTGCCGGCCATTCATCTATGCGACCGCACCATCGCCGCTGATGGCAGTCGCGGCACGTGAGGCGCTGACTATTCTGTCTGACGAGCCTATGCGTCGTGCTCAGTTGCACGAGCGTGTCGCTTTCGCGAGCCGGCAATTGGCCGAACGCTGCGGCGTGATGCCCAGCGGCTCGCAGATCCAGCCGCTTGTGATCGGCGATAACAGCCGCACCATGGCGGTGGCGGCAGGACTGCAGGCACGCGGCTTCGACATACGCGGCATTCGCCCGCCGACAGTGCCTGAGGGTACGTCGCGCCTGCGCATTTCGCTGACTCTCAACGTCGACGAAGCCGACATTTCCGCCATGGTCGAGGCTCTCGTCGGAGTGTTGGCCACAGCATGACCAAACGCATCGTCGTCACCGGAACAGACACTGGAATTGGCAAGACAGTGTTTTCGGCCGGACTTGCCGGGCTGCTCGACGGCTTCTACTGGAAGCCGGTGCAATCGGGCCTCAACGAGGAGACCGACAGCGAGGTCGTCGCCCGGCTTTCCGGCTTGCCCGACGGACGCGTGCTGCCCGAAGTCTATCGACTGACGATGCCGCTGTCGCCGCATCGATCAGCCGAAATCGACGGCGTCGCGATCGAGGCCGACGATCTTTCATTTCCGGTCCTGCCGACACCGCTCGTCATCGAAGGCGCCGGCGGGCTGATGGTGCCGCTCAATCGACAGACAAGGTTCATTGACATATTCGAACAATGGCGGCTGCCGGTCATACTGTGCGCCCGCACCGCGCTTGGCACCATCAATCATACGCTGTTGTCGATCGAGGCCCTGAGAGCCCGCTCCATCCCGCTCATCGGCATTGCCTTCATTGGCGAAGAGGTGGCCGATACACAAAGGACAATCGTGGAATTCGGCTGCGTGCCGCAGCTGGGCAGGCTGCCGCACCTCGGTCCGCTGACGGGTGAAACGTTGAGAGATGCAATGATTTCCGGCTTCGACCTGGCCATGATTGCCGGAGGCGACTGATGGCGGAGTCTCGAGTCTGGCATCCGTTCACGCAGCACGCGCTAGAGCCCTCGGTCCCTGAAATCGTGCTGACTGAAGGCGCCTATCTCCACAAGGCCGACGGCTTCCGCATCCTCGATGCGATTTCTTCCTGGTGGGTCGTCACCCATGGCCATCGCCACCCCCGCATCATGAAGGCCATCGAGACGACCGCGTCGAGCCTCGACCAGATCATCTTCGCGGGCTTCACCCACGAGCCGGCCGAACGGCTGGCCGAGGCGCTTGTCGGCATCGCACCCGCCGGCCTCGACCGGGTGTTCTATTCCGACAGTGGCTCGACCTCAGTCGAAGTCGCGCTGAAGATGGCGCTCGGCTATTTCCGCAACATCGGCGCGCCGCGTTCGCGCATCGCCGTCATGGAGCACAGCTATCATGGCGACACGATCGGGGCGATGAGCGTCGGCGCCCGCGGCGTCTTCAACGCCGCCTATGATCCTTTGCTGTTCGAGGTCGACGCCATCCCCTTCCCGGCCGCCGGGCGCGAGCAGGAAACGCTGGATCGGTTCGAGGCCGTTAGCCGCGACCGGCGCGCAGCCGCGCTGATCGTCGAGCCGCTGGTGCTTGGCGCCGGCGGCATGCTGATGTATCCGGCCTGGGTTCTTGCCGAATTGAAGAGGATCGCCGAAGCCTCCGGCACGCTGCTGATCGCCGATGAAGTGATGACCGGCTGGGGGCGCACCGGAACCATGTTTGCCTGCGAACAGGCGTCCGTCTCGCCGGACATCTTGTGCACGTCGAAAGGTCTGACCGGTGGTACCATCCCGCTGGCCGCCACGATCGCCACCGATGCCATCTTCCACGCTCACTTTTCGGAGGATCGCAAGAAGACGTTTTTCCATTCGAGCTCCTACACCGCCAATCCGATCGCCTGCGCGGCAGCACTTGCCAATGTCGAGATCTGGCGTGACGAGCCGGTGGCCGAGCGGATCGCGGTCTTGAGCGCGAGGCAGGCCGCCGGGCTGCAACGCTTCCGGGGCAATCCATATTTCACCGACTGCCGGACAACCGGCACCATCGCGGCACTCGACCTACGCACCGGCTCAGCCGGTTATCTGGCCGAGATCGGGCCAAAACTGCGCGCTTTTTTCCTTGAGCGCGGCCTGTTGGTGCGCCCGCTCGGCAATGTCCTCTATCTTCTGCCGCCCTATTGCATCACCAGCGACGAATTGGGCGGGCTCTATGACGCGATAGAGGAGGCCGGCGAACGCTTCGGCTCGCGGCCATGAACCTATCGTCGCGCGTTCTCGGCTTCGGCCATCATGCGCCGGCGCGCAAGGTCGAGAACCCGGAAATCGAAGACCGGCTCGGGCTTGAGCCCGGCTGGATCGAGCGGCGCACCGGAATTCGCTCGCGCTTCTGGGCAACAGACGAAGACACGCTGTCGGGCCTTGCCGCCTCTGCCGGCGACATGGCGCTGACCAATGCCGGTATCGACCGCGGCGACGTCGGTCTACTCTTGCTCGCCACGTCGACGCCCGATCACCTTCTGCCGCCAAGCGCGCCGCTGGTCGCACATCGGCTGGGGCTAGGCCGCGCCGGAGCGATCGACCTGACCGGCGCCTGCGCCGGCTTCATCTATGCGCTGATGTTCGCCGACGGGTTCACCCGCCTGCACGGCAAAGCGAGCCTTGTCATCGCCGCCAACATCCTCAGCCACCGCATCAATTTGGCCGAGCGCGCCAGCGCCGTGCTGTTTGCCGATGCCGCCGGCGCCATGGTGATCAGTCCTTGCGATGACCCGGATCGAGGCATTCTCGGCGCTTCGGTGGATTCCGACGGCTCGCGCTACGGGCTAATCCAGATTCCCGCCGGGGGAAGCAACACTCCGTTCCATGCCGACCTCGACCTCGCGCAGACACGGATGACGATCACTGACGGCCGTGAAGTATTCAGCAAGGCCGTGGAGATGATGACCGCCTGCTCGAGAGATGCGCTCACTGCTGCCCGACTGAGGCCGCAAGACCTCAATCGTTTCGTGCCGCATCAGGCCAATGCGCGCATTTTCGACGCGGTCGGCAGGAACCTCGGCATCGCTGATCACTCGATCGTCAAGACGATCGCCGAATATGGCAACTCTTCCGCCGG
>NZ_RZPW01000282.1:0-7357 GCF_003998455.1 Mesorhizobium sp. M7A.F.Ca.CA.001.08.2.1
ATCCAGATCGGCGCCACCTTTGCCAAGGGCCTGTTCCCGCAGATCGGCGCGCAAGGCACGACGACGCTCAGGCTGGTCATCGGTGCGCTGATGCTGATCGCGGTGCTGCGGCCCTGGCAGATGCGGCCCTCGCGTGCCACCATGCCGTGGCTGGTCGCCTATGGGGTGACGCTCGCCGCGCTCAACCTCCTGTTCTACGCAGCGCTTGCCAGGATTCCGCTCGGCATCGCGGTGGCGCTGGAGTTTACCGGCCCGCTTCTGGTGGCGACCTTGAGTTCGCGGCGCGCCAGCGACTTTGCCTGGATCGCGCTGGCGGTGGCCGGCATCCTGCTGTTGTCGCCCCTCATTCATTCCCTCGCGCCCCTTGATCCGATCGGGGTGATGCTGGCGCTGGCGGCTGGCGGCTTCTGGGCGCTCTACATCGTGCTGGCCCAGAAGGCCGGCGCGGAGCTTGGCACCCGCACCACCGCCTACGGCATGGCCATCGCCGCCGTGCTGGTGCTGCCCTTCGGTGTCGCCCAGGCGGGATCCGCGCTGCTGGCGCCGTCGATCCTGGTCAGCGCGCTGCTGGTCGGCCTGTTTTCCAGCGCATTGCCGTTCTTCCTGGAGATGGTGGCGCTGACCCGCATGCCGGCGCGCATCTACGGCACGCTGACCTGCCTGGAGCCTGGGCTTGGTGCACTGGCCGGCTTCCTGTTCCTGCACGAAAGCCTGACCGCGACGCAACTGGCCGGGATCGCTGCCGTTGTTGTCGCCGCCTTCGGCACGGCGCTGACATCACGGCCGCCGGTTCCATCGCCGGAGTAGGGGGAGCGATTCGTCGGTACGGGGTATTTTCGAGTATTCCGGAATTCAGCCAGCCAGATCCGCGAAATCAGGCCAATCCTTGTTCAGGACGGCACTGAAATTGTCGCCTGGCGCACAAGTATTTCCGGCTCTGGACAGACCGTGATCTGGTCCAATACGGTGCGTGTCGAAATGAAGACGCGATTGTAGAAAAGGCCGGTCGTCCCTTGCAAAAGAACGTCTTCTCATCGGCGGATTTGCCGCCGCATCTGGATCATCGCGCACGCTTCGCGCTCTGGCAGGACATCCATGTCGCCGAGATATGGTCGGTCGAATACACGATTTCGGAAAGACTGTCGTTCGAAGCCGCGATCGAAGCCACCGCTGTCGGGTCGCTTGTGCTTGGGCAGATGGCCGGGACGATACGTCATGCCAGCCGCAAGGCGGGCAATATCGCCGCCGACGGTCGCGACGGCTATCTGCTGCTGGTCAACAATGGCGATACGGTGCTCAGCGGCACGCAGATTGGCCGCGATTATCACGTCGGCAAAGGCGAGGCCGCCCTGGTCTCGGCTTCGGAAGCGTTGCAGATGACCGGCGGCGACAGCAATGTCTGGGCCAATGTGGTGCTTCCCCGTGCCGTGCTGGAAAATGCCTTCGCTCATATAGAGGATCGGCTGGCGTTGACCGTCGGCGCCGACAATGAGGCGCTCGGCATGCTCAAGCGCTATTGCAGCTTCCTGGAAGCAGGCCCGGCCCTGGTCTCGCCCGACCTCATCGGCCACGCCACCGAAACCATCGTCGACCTGATCGGCCTGGCGACCGGCGCCAAGGGCGAAGCGGCCGAACTGGCGGGCCTGCGCGGCCTGCGCGCGGCAAGGCTGCAGGCCATACTGCAGAAGATGCGGGACAATTTCGCCGATCCCGCCATTTCGGCGCAGGGCGTTGCCGGGCAATTGCGGCTCTCGGTCCGCTATGTCCATGACCTGCTGCAGGAAACCGGGGTGAGCTTTGCCGAGCGCATTCTCGAACTGCGCTTGCAGAGGGCGCATCGGATGCTGTCCGACAGGCGCAACGACCGCATGCGGATCAGCGAGATCGCGCTGCTCAGCGGTTTTTCCGACGTGTCCTATTTCAACCGCTGCTTCCGCCGCCGCTTCGGCTCGACGCCGGGCAGCGCCAGATAGTTTCCGACAGCCACCGAATGCACGGCGCGCCGATCGACTGAGGCTGAAAAGCCACACCGACCGGGAAAGCGCCGTGGTGCTTTCCCCGACAATTCGGGTGCGGCCCAGCCCAAGACGCGGCCGGCGGACAATGCAACACCGGATTTCTCGGCAACAGCTGGTCCTCCGCTGGCATCCGCGGCGGCGACCACGACAATTTTGGGGCGGCAGACAACAATGAAAATTCTTCTTCTCGCAACGGCATTGATCCTCGCGCCGGCCGGCATGGCGTGCGCCGCAGATATCAGCGAGGCTTCGCCCGTCGCCTCCTCCTACGACTGGTCCGGCCTCTATGCCGGCGTTCACTTCGGCTATGCATCCGGAAAGTCCAATCTGTTCATCGGCGGCGCTGGCCCCGGCGGCACCGACATCAACGCTCCCCTCGATCCGAGCGGTTTTGTTGGCGGCGTGCATATCGGCGTCAACCAGGAATTGGCGAACAGCTTCGTGCTCGGTGCCGAGGCTGACATTGCGTACAGCAATGTAGATGCGGTGGGCACCTTCGCCGGTGCCGGCGCGCTGTTCAAGAGCGAAGTCAAATGGTCGGGCTCGGCGCGGCTGCGGGCTGGTTATGCTTTCGATCGCACCTTGCCTTACATCACAGCAGGCGTGGCCGCTGCCAAATATGAAGTGAGCGTGATGACCACCGGCCCCGGCGGTACAATACCGGTCCATGACGAAACCCATCTTGGCTGGACGGCTGGGGCTGGCGTTGAGCACGCCTTCACCGACAGGTGGATCGCGCGGGTCGAATATCGCTACTCCGACTTCGGCAAAAAGGACGTTTCGGTACCGCTTTTTGGTCTTGGAACGGTTGCGAACTTCGATCTCAAGACTCACGATGTCAGGGTCGGGCTCAGCTACAAGTTCTGACCTAGCGTCGCTGAACAAACCCCCGCGCTTTTTTCGCGCGGGGCGAGGCAATAGTTTCGGGATAGCAAACGATGAAAACCATTCTTCTCGCCACGGCCTTCATCCTCACGCCTGTCGGTATGGCGTCCGCAGCGGACACCAGTGAAGCCTTGCCTGTCGCGGCCACCTACGACTGGTCCGGCGGCTATATTGGCGCGCATGCCGGATATGCCTGGGGGAACGCAAGGGCAGGGCAAGTCTTTGCCCCGGACAGCTTCGACAATTACGGCTGGGGCTACAGTCCGTCCGGTGGTTTCGGCGGTCTTTACGCCGGCTACAACAAGCAGTTCGACGGTGGGCTGGTTCTCGGCATCGAGGGCGACTACAGTTTCGCAAGCGTGAAGGACACGACGCTCTATCGGGCGCTCGGCATCGATGACCCGGCCTTTGGCGGCGAGCTCAAGATGGAGTCAGTTGGCTCCGTGCGCCTGCGGGCCGGCTATGCGATGGATCGCTGGCTTTCCTTTGTCACCGGCGGCCTGGCTGTGGCAAGCTACAAGCACACCACCACCGACATTCCGGGCGGTCCCTATGCCGACGTGAAGGATACCGTAACGGGCTATACGCTGGGCGCCGGCGCCGAATACGCCGTCACCGACAATTGGGTGGTTCGCGGCGAGTACCGGTTCGCCGATTTCGGCCGCCACAACTCCCTGCGTCACGCGCTCGTCAACGGCGCTCCCCTCAATCCCGACGAGATCGAACTGACGACGCATGATGTCCGGATCGGCGTCGCCTATAAGTTCTGATCGTTGGAACTGCCGAACTCCTCCAAGCGGGCTCCGAGGGGGAGTTCGGCAGCTTCGGTGTCGCTCTCTAGATCAGCTTCTCCAGCGTGATCGGCAGATCCCTGATCCTCTTTCCCGTCGCATGGAACACCGCGTTGGCAATCGCCGGCGCCACACCGACAATGGCCAGTTCGCCAACGCCCTTGCCGCCGAGCACCGAGGAATGCAGGTCGGGGATGCCGACCGAGATCACCTCGATGTCGGGGATGTCGGCATTGGTCGGCACGAGGTAGTCGGCGAGGTTGTCATTGACGATGCGGCCGTGGCGGCGGTCGACGATGCCTTCTTCCAATAGCGCCTGGCCGATGCCCATGATGATGCCGCCCTTCCATTGGCTTTCGGCAAGTTTCGGGTTGTAGAGCCGGCCCGAATCCAGCGCCGACACCACACGCGATACACGCACCGTGCCGAAATCCTCGTCGACGCGCACCTCGATGAAATGCGCGCACCAGGAGTGGCGGGAATAGTCGCCCTCGGTGTGCGGCACCGACATGGCGATGGTGGTGTAGTTCTTGTAGCGATCCTCTGGCGTCGAATTGGCCGGCATGGTGTCGCCGGTGGCTTCGATGTGGTCGCGGCCGACGCTCTTGAGCAGTTCGGCGACGGAGACATCGGGGCCGTCGCCGCGCGGCGAAGCGATACGGCCATTGGCGACGACCAGCGTGTTGGCCTGCAGCGCGTGGAAGGGCGAGCGTGGATCGCTGATGGCGAGGCCCACCAACTGGTCGAGGGCCGAGGTTGCCGCCTTGTAGACCGCACCCGTCATCACGCCGGCCAGCCGCGAACCGCCGGTGACGCCGGCGCGCGGAAAGCGGGAGTCACCGAGCTTCACCACCACGTCGTCAGCTCGCACGCCGAGCGTTTCGGCGGCGGTCTGCGCCAGGATGGTGTAGGTGCCCTGGCCCATGTCGATCGAGGAGCTTTCGACCTCGACCGAACCATCGGCCAGGATGCGCACGAGCGCCTCGCCATAGGCGCGTCGCACCGGATAGGTGCCGGCGGCGACGCCCCAGCCGATCAACTGGTTGCCGTCGCGCATCGAGCGCGGTTCGGGTGTGCGCCTGGACCAGCCGAAGCGTTCGGCGCCTGCAGCAAAAGCCTCGCGCAACTGCCTGGTCGACCAGGCTTTTTTGGCATGTGGATCCTGCTCGGCATAGTTTCGGAGCCGGATCTCCAGCGGATCGATGCCGACCTCGTAGGCAAGCTCGTCGATGGCGCTTTCGATGCCGAAGGCTGAGGGGTTTTCGCCCGGCGCGCGCATGGCGCCTGGCACCACCGAATTGACCCGTACGACATTCTGCTTCGAGGAGAAATTCGGCGTTGTGTACATGATCGAGGTGACCGATCCGAGCGGCTCGACCCACATGCCGTCGATGGATGTTTCATTGACGCCGCGATGCACGATCGACTGGATCTTTCCCTGCACGTCGGCGCCGATCGTCACCGTCTGGCGCGTCGCCGCGCGCCCGCCATAGCCGGTAAAAGTCTGCGGCCGGGTCATCACCAGCCGCACCGGCCGGCCGAGCATTTTGGCCGCACAGGCGGCCACCGCGCCATGGCTGAGCGCCAGCGCCTTGGAGCCGAAGCCGCCGCCAATATAGGGCGACACCAGCCGCACGTTCTCGAACGGCACACCGAACCACTCGGCATAGGTGCGCGCCATGCCGTCCAGCCATTGGCTCGGCTCCCACACGGTGAGCCGGTCGCCCTCCCAGCGGGCGATCAGGCCATGCGGCTCCATCGGCGCCTGGTACTCGCGCGGCGTGTTGTAGGCGGCGCAGATGCGGACCGGCGCCGAGGCAAACGCACCTTGCGCGTCGCCCCACTCCTTGGTCATGGCGTCGATCGCGATGCCATCGCCGGCCTTGCCGTCGCTGAGGTCAACGATGGCAGGCGTTTCCTCATAGCTGACCTTGACCAGTGCCGCCGCCGCGACCGCCCGCTCGAAGGTCTCGGCGACCACGGCGGCGACATGCTGACCCGAAAAGGTGATGTCGCGCGCGAGCGGGCAATACGGCTTGTCGGGCGGCGGCGTGCCGAACCAGTCCGCCGCGGTTTTCAGGCTGATGATGGTGTCCGGCGTCAGCACCTGCAGCACGCCGGGCGCCACCTCGGCGGCAGTGGTGTCGATCGCGCGCACCTTGCCCGATGCAATCGTGCTCTCGACCAGGACGGCGTAGGCGAGGCCTTCGAGCTGCTGCTCGACGGCGTATTTCGCCGCACCGGTGATCTTGGCCGGGCCGTCGATGCGCGACAGCCGGCCGCCGACGGCTTCGGCAAAAGCGCCGTCGGACGCATCCCCATGCCTGATGTTGTGGACGGTCATGCCGTCTCTCCCAATTTGCGGATGGCGCGGGCGACGACGCGCGGCGCCAGTTCGACCTTGTAGTGGTTGGCGCCATGATCGACAGAGCCTTCGACGGCGAGCAGGCTGGCGGCGCGCACAGTGTCCGGCTCCAGCACCTTGCCCTTCAGCGCGTTTTCCACGGCCCGCGCACGCCACGGCTTGGTCGCGACGCCGCCAAGCGCGACGCGCAAATCGCGGATCGTTCGGCCGTCGGGTTCGAACTCTATGCCGACCGCCGCGCTCGCGGCGGCAAACTCATAGGATTGCCGGTCGCGGATCTTGAGATAAGTCGAACGCCGGGCAGAGGCCGAGCCGGGGATCTCGATCGCGGTGATCATCTCGCCCGGTTCGATCGCGTGCTCCCTGTCCGGCGTGGTGCCGGGCAGCAGGAAAAAGTCGTCGACCGGGATGTGGCGCTCGCCCAGATGCACGATCGCATCGAAGGCGACCAGCGCCACGGCGAGGTCGCCCGGATACATGGCGATGCACGCGTCGCTGATGCCAAGCACCGCATGGCCACGGGTAACGCCGCCGATCGCCGAACAGCCAGAGCCGGGCTCACGCTTGTTGCAGGCTGGGAAATTCGCAGGATCGCGGAAATAAGGGCAGCGCGTGCGCTGCATCAGATTGCCGCCGATAGTCGCCATGTTGCGGATCTGCGCGGAAGCCGCCTGCCACAGGGCTTCCGATACCGCAGGAAAGCGGCTTTTGATGTCGGCATGGTCGGCGACATGGCTCATCCTGGCCAGCGCGCCGATGGTGGCGCCGCGTTCGTTCACCTCGATCCTGTCCAACCCTTTGAGATGAGCGATGTCGACCAGCGTCTCGGGCTCAGCGACGCCGCATTTGGCGAGGTCGATCAGCGTGGTGCCGCCGGCCAAGAGCATGGCGCCGGGCAGGGCGGCCGCCTGGCGTGCCGCATCGAGCGAATTGGCGCGCACATACGAAAAATTCCTCATGATGCGGCCTCCAATGCTGCCTGGCGGACAGCGGCGACGATGTGCGGATAGGCGCCGCAGCGGCAGAGGTTGCCGGCCATATACTCGCGGATTTCTTCGTCGGAGCCGGCATGGCCTTCGCGGATGCAGGCGACCGCCGACATGATCTGGCCCGGCGTACAATAGCCGCACTGGAAGGCGTCCTGTTCGAGGAAGGCAGCCTGCACGGGATGCATTTCGCCCTCCCGTGCAAGCCCCTCTATGGTGGTGACGGTGCGGCCCTCGACTTGTGCGACCAGCGTCAGGCAGGCCAGCACGCGCGCGCCGTCGATCTGCACGGCGCAGGCGCCGCACGGGCCG
>NZ_RZPW01000283.1:0-7351 GCF_003998455.1 Mesorhizobium sp. M7A.F.Ca.CA.001.08.2.1
CCACCGCCGACTTGTGCGTCGCGCGCAGCTTGCGCACCAGATCGAGAATGCCGGCCTGTACGGTGACGTCGAGCGCCGTGGTCGGTTCGTCAGCCACCAGCAACGCCGGATTGCAGGACAAAGCCATTGCGATCACCGCCCGTTGACGCATGCCTCCGGACAGTTGGTGCGGGTAGCGCGACATCGCCTCGTGCGGGTTCGGAAAATTCACCTCGGCCAGCAATTCCTCCACGCGCTCCATCGCCTTGGACTTGCTGATGTTGCGATGCGCGCGGATCTGTTCGGCGATCTGCCAGCCGATCGTGTAGACAGGCGTCAACGCGGTCATCGGATCCTGGAAGATCATCGCGATCTCGTTGCCGCGCAGCCGCCTCAGTTCGCGCGCGGGCAGTCCCACCAGTTCGCGGCCTTTGTAACGGATCGAGCCTTCGATGGTGGCGTTGGGGTCGGTGATCAGACCCATGACGGCCAGCAGCGACACGGTCTTGCCGGAACCGGACTCACCGACGACGCCGAGGATCTCGCTCTCCTCGAGGTCGAAGGAAACGCCATCGATGGCCCGCACCAGGCCATCATTTGTGCGGAAGGATACTTTGAGGTCGCGCACCGACAGTATCATGATGTCCTCAGGCGCGGATCGAGAAGGATGTAGACGAAATCGACGACCGCATTGGCAACAACCACGAACATCGAAGCGTACATCACCGTTGCCATGATCATCGGCAGATCGAGATTCTGCAGCGCGTCATAAGTAAGCTTGCCGATGCCGTGCAGCCCGAACACCACCTCCGTGAGCAGGGCCGAGCCTCCGACCAGCGCACCGAAATCCAGGCCGAACAGGGTGACGAAGGCGATGAGTGACGTGCGCAAGGCATGGCGCAGCAGGATGCGGGTCTCCGACAGGCCCTTGGCCCGGGCCGTACGGATATAGTCCTCCTGCAGGGATTCGATGATCGCCGCGCGCAGCACGCGCCCATAAATGCCGATGTAGAGAATGGACAGCGTGATCCACGGAATGACCAGGGTCAGGAACCAGCCTTTTGGATCGTCGGAGAAGTTCTTGTAGCCGAGCGGCGGCACCCAGGAGAACGCCCAGCTGTCGTGGTAGCGGCTCTGGGTGATCAGGTTCATCACCTCGCCCAGCCAGTACACCGGCATCGAAATACCGAGCAGCCCTAGCGCCATCAGCAGCTTATCCAGCCAGCTGCCGCGCGTGGCGGCGGCGGCGATGCCGATGATGATGGAGACGACCACCCACAGGATCGCCGCTCCGAACACCAGCGAGAGCGTGACCGGGATCGAATCCATGACCGCCGGCACCACCTTCCAGCCACGATTGACGAAGGAGGTCAGATCGCCGGTGACGAAGATCTTCTCCATCATCGTCACATATTGCACGTAGAGCGGCCGGTCGAAGCCGAAGCTGTGGCGTACCGCCTCCAGCACTTCGGGCGATGCATTGCGGCCGGCGATGCGCGCCGCCGGATCGGAGCCCGGCGTTGCGAAGAAAATCAGGAAGACGATGACCGAGATGCCGAACATCACGAACAGCATCTGGCCGAACCGGCGCAGGATTGCGTAGATCATCAGTCGCGCCCCAGCCGAACCTTGGAGCGCGGGTCGAGCGCGTCGCGCAGACCGTCGCCGAAGACATTGAGCGCCATGACGGAAACCGCGATCGCCAGGCCCGGCACCAGCGCCACCAGTGGCCTGGTGTAGAGCAGCGCCTGTCCGTCCTGGATAATGGTGCCCCAGCTCGCGGCCGGCGGCTGCACGCCGATCGAAAGGAAGGAAAGGGCTGATTCCGTGAGCATGTTCAGCGCCATCATCAGCGGCACGAAGACGATCAGCGTCGTGGTGACGTTGGGCAGGATGTCGCGCCACAGGATGCGCCATCCCGGCACGCCCAGATTGATCGCGGCGAGCACGAATTCGCTTTTGCGCAGTGCCAGAACCTGCCCGCGTATCGGACGAGCCACATAGGGCACGTAGACGATACCGATGATGATGACAGGCAGCCACAGACTGCCGGACTCGATCTGGATCGGTCCTATCGTGATGCCATGCGCGATGGTGACGATGGAGAGCGAAATCGCCAGCAGATAAATGGGGAACGCCCACAGTATGTCGAGGAAGCGCGACAGCACCGTGTCGGTGACGCCGCCGAAATAGCCGGCGATCAATCCCGCCGCCGTGCCCAGGATCAGGGTGAAGATGGTGGCTGCTCCGGAGATCAGCAACGAGCTCAGCCCGCCATAGAGCATCCTGGCCATGACATCGCGCCCCTGGCTGTCGGCGCCGAGGAAGTAATTGCCCAGCCGCCAGGTCGGGCCGAGCGGTGTGTAGCCAAGCCCGAGCCCCTCAGTCGACTGTTCCATCACCGGAACGTCGACGCCGTCGATCTGGATGACGGCGTCGAGCGTCGAGGCGAAGGGGTCCACGCCGGCCCATTTCGCATAAAGAGGCGCACTGAGGCAGGCAAGGACGATGAGGAGGAACACGGCCAGCGACGCCATGGCAGCCCTGTCCCTTGCCAGCTTCGCAAACGCGACGGCCCAGGGCCCTCGCGTCTTGCGCGGCGCGGCGACAGCTACGTTCGACACGGACGTGCCCCTCCGCGGTTCGTTACTGCACCCAGGCCATTACTGTACCCAGGATTGGGTGATCATCCAGTTGAACTGCCGGTTGAACTTGAAATTGCCAAGACGTTTGCTGACGAAGTCAAGCCGCTTCGGCGTGAAGAGGCCGACCGCAGGTGCCTTGTCGGTGACTTGCCTGTCGATTTCAGCCCACATTTTATCGGCGGCTTTCTGATCGGTGACGCCGAGGTCCAATGCCTTTTGCATCTTGGCGTCGATTTCCTTGTCGCAGAAGCCGGCGATGTTGATCGAGGCGTCCGAACCTTCGCGGAAAGAGGCGCAGCTGAACAGGATGTTCAGGAAGTCCGAAGCCGCCGGATAGTCCTTGTACCACTGGGTGACGGACATCTGCACCTTGTTGTTGGTGTTCTGGATGTAGGTGAACTGGATGTTCGACGAGATCGGCTTGACGTCGGCGACATAGCCGATGCTGGTCAGCACGCTCTGCAGATAGACGCCGATGGAGCGCGAAATGGCGGTGTCCTCGACGATGATGGTCACCTTCTGGCCCTTGGTGCCGGAGTCCTCAACGAGCTGCTTTGCCTTGTCGAGGTCGGGGGCCGACCATTTGGCGCCCGGATTCTTGGTGAAGGGGCAATAGTCTTCATGGCCGGGGAAGTCCGGAGGCAGGACCTGGCAGACCGGCGAAGCCAGCACCTTGCCGCCGAACAGCTTGACCAGCGTGTTGCGATCGATCGCATAGGCAACGGCCTGACGGGCTTTTTCATTGTCGAAGGGTGCGAGACGGTTGTTCAGCGGCGCGTACCACCAAGCCGAAAGCGGCGAGATGTGCAGCTGGTCCATGGACTTGCTACCCAGTTCGCCCAGGCGATCGCTGGGCAGAGCGTCGAACATCCAGTCCGCTTCGCCGTTCTGGATCGCGGTGACGGCTGCCTCTTCGGACAGGCCGAAATCATATTGGACGACATCCGGATAGCCGTCCGGCTGGGCTTCTTCGCTCCACTGCTTGAAATTGGGGTTGCGGGAAACCGTCATGCCCTTGTTCGGGTCGAAGGCGGAGATCATGTACGCGCCGGTGCTGGGAATGGGCTTGGAACCCATGTCTTCAGCGGGCGTGTCCGCCGGCAGGACCACGGCATGCGGCAAGGCAAGCTTGTAGAGCAGCTCGGCATCCGGCTTGGTGATGTTGATGGTGATGGTGCCGGCCGCTTCGTCGCCGACAACGCCGCCTTCCAGCGTGCAGCTCTTGGTGTCAGCCAGGCATTTGTCGGCCCCGACGATGCCGGCATAGAACGTGCCGGAGGTGGGTCCGGAAACCTTGAAGATGCGCTGGAAAGAAGCGACGACGTCCTTCACGCCAAGATCCTGGCCGCTGGAGAACTTGATGCCCTTGCGCAGCTTGAAGGTGAAGGTCTTGCCGTCATTGCTGACCTGCGGCAGGGCCTCGGCCAGATCGGGGACGATGGTGAAGCCGTCCATGCCCTCGGCCTTGCGGAAGGCCACCAGGCCGTCATAGATCGGCTGGTACATCTGCCAGCCCTGGTCCGTGTAATTGATGTGCGGATCGAGCGTTCCGGCCGCGGAGCGGGCCAGCAGGCGGATGGTGCCGCCTCGGTGCTCCTTGAGATATTCGGCCTGTGCCGGGGCCAGCCATGTACCGGCCAGCAATGCCGCGGCTGTTGCCGCCAGAAGCAGTTTCTTCATGTCTTGATTCCCCTTTTTTCAGTTATCGTTGTGGTCCAGGAAGTCTCCCACCACCCGCATGCACGCATCTTGCTCTTCGACATGCGGCATGTGGCTGGAATGCTCGAATATCTCCCAGCGAGACCCCTTGATGCCGTCCTTATAGGGCTGCACGGTCGCGGGCGTGGCCTCGTCGTGACGTCCGGAGATGATCAGTGTGGGAACATCGATGGCCGGCAGGCGCTCGACGATGCTCCAGTTCCTCAGCGTTCCGATGACATGGAACTCGTTTGGCCCATTCATCAGATTATAGACGGTCGGATTGCGCACGACCTGGGCGAAACTTTCCGTGACTTCGGGCGGGAAAGGCACGACCCGGCAGACATGCCGCTCGTAGAACACCATCGTCGCAGCCTGGTAAGCCGCATCGTCCGTCGTGCCGGCCTGTTCGTGCCGGGTCAGGGTCTCCTGCACATCCGCGGGCAGATCCGCACGCAACCGGTTGGCCTCTTCGACCCACAGTTTCATGGAAGCCGGTGAGTTGGCTATGGTCAGCGATTTCAGGCCTTGCGGCCGCGTCACGGCATATTCGGCGCCCAGCATACCGCCCCAGCTCTGGCCGAGCACGTGGAAGCCTCTCCGAATGCCGAGGTGGTCGACGAGGTTTTCAAGCTCGTCGATGAACAGCCCAGGTGTCCAGAAATCGGCACCTTTCTCAGGCAGCAAGGTGGAATTGCCGCAGCCCAACTGGTCGTAGTGGATGACGGCGCGATCCCTTCGCGCAAGAAGCTTGTAGGCATCGACATAATTGTGGGCGACGCCCGGGCCGCCATGCAGGATCACCACAGGCGCCTTTTCGCCGCCGAGTTCGCCACTGACCCGATACCAGGTCTCGTAGGCGCCGAAAGCGGCCCGTCCTTCCGTGCCGATGATCTCAGATGACATCCCAATTCCCAGTGCGATTGAAGGTACTTTTATCGTCCGCGGCGGCAGGCGCCCTAACTCATGTTACGGGTGACCTGCACCCACTCTTCCAGCATCTGCACGCCAAATGCCGTGGCACCTTGCCTGCCGAGCGGCCGATCGGTGTCGGTCAGTTCCTTGCTGGCGATGTCGAGATGCACCCAGGGGCGATCTTCCGTGAAATGGCGCAGGAAGGCTGCGGCATAGGGAGCATCGCCATCTTCCATATCCTTGGCATGATGCCGCAGGTCCGCGAACGGCGATTGCAGGCCCTCGTCGTAGGCCCGATCGAGCGGCAGCCGCCAGAACCGCTCGCCGACCGTTTCTCCGGCCGCGATCATCTGTGACGCGATGGCATCGTCGGTGCTGAACAGGCCGGCGAATATCGACCCCAACCCACGCGTCACCGAATAGGTCAGCGTTGCCAGATCGACGATCACTAAAGGGTTGAAGCGCGTGGCTGCATAGTGGAGGCAGTCGGCCAGAAGCAGGCGTCCCTCCGCATCCGTGTCGAACACTTCCACTGTCTGTCCGGACGCCGTCGTGATGATGTCGCGCGGTTTGAGCGCCGTGCCGGATGGCATGTTCTCCGCAATGCCGAGAACACCGACAACGTGTACCGGGCTGCCTTGCCGGGCGAGCGCGATCAGCAGGCCGACCACAGCGGCCGCTCCGCCCATGTCGGCTTTCATGTCGAACATCTGCGCTCCGCCCTTGATGCAGAGGCCGCCCGAATCGAAGCAGACGCCCTTGCCGACGAAAGCGAGTGGTTGGGCGGGAGCACCCTTGCCCCGGTAGCGCAGGACAGCGACCCGCGGCGGGCGTGCCGAGCCCGATCCGACAGCAAGAAGCGCGTTCATGCCGAGCTCCTTCAGTTGCGCGGCATCAAGCATTTCGATGTCGATGCCGGCTTCACGCAGGGGCTCAAGATGATCGTGGAAATTGTCGGGATGGAGGTGGTTCGGCGGCAGGTTGACCAGGGTGCGTGCATATTCGACGCCGTCGGCGATGGCATTGATCCGCGCCAGCGCCGCTGTCAGATCCGGGCCGCGAGCCCCTACCAGTTTCACCCGCAAGGTTCTATCCGCTCCCGCCCCTTGCCGCCGGTTGCGCATATCGAAACGATAGCGGCGTAGCCGCATGCCAAGCGCGACACGCGCCAGGATTTCGGCGCCGGGCAGGTCAACGCCGGCGATCGGGTCCAGGACCAGGGTGGGCGCGCATTCCCCCTTGCCCTCGAGATGCGCGGCAAGCAGACCGCCGGCGCGCGCCAGTGACAGGGTGGTTACGGCTTCAGCTTTGCCCAGGGCCAGGACGACCACGCGCTTGGTCGATACGGACTGCGGGGCAATAAGATCGATGCAGGTGCCGGATTCGATCAAGGCGGCCGGGTCGGAGCAGGCGCGCGAGAGAATCCCGCCCATCTCGGCATCCAGGGTGGACGCCCGCGGGCCGAAGCCTGTTTGGGCAGTTTGCAAGATCACGACGACGGAGGCTTCCGAGGAAATCTCGTCCGCGGCCTCGAAAACCGGCGCTGGCGATTGAGGCATAGGCTGGCGCTCTCTCCGATTGCGGCAATACCAGCCGGGTCGCGAGCAACGCTTCGCTCACCCCGGTGGAGACTGGTCAAGCCGGTCTCCGCCGTTCGTGGTATAATGCCGGTCCCCAAATAGTCGCTTTCTTGAGACGACTTAATTGCTCTTGTCTTCTGGGTATCCCCTAACAGGGCAGGCGATCAAACGCGAATTCTGCCCATGTCGATTGACAAAAACTCAACTGGCAATTCATGATCGGCCAATGGCCCTTCCCTCACTCAATGGCATGCGCGCTTTCGAGGCCGCCGCTCGCCTTGGCAGCGTCAAGGACGCGGCGGAAGAACTGCATCTGACACCCTCGGCTGTCAGCCGGCACATCCGCGCGCTTGAACGAAATCTTGGCCAGGACCTGTTCGAACGCGGTTTTCGCCAGATAACGCCAACCATAAGGGGCTCCTACTATGCGCGCAGCCTCTCGGAGGCGTTCGAAGCGATCTGGCGCGCCACCGATGACGTCAGCCTCTCCGAGGGGTCGCGCCACGGCAAGATCCAACGTGTCCGGGTCTTGTG
>NZ_RZPW01000284.1:0-7307 GCF_003998455.1 Mesorhizobium sp. M7A.F.Ca.CA.001.08.2.1
GCGCTGCCAGGCGCGTGCCGGCGCGCCGACGCGGTCGGCCGCCATCAGGCCTCCTCCGCGCTGACGGCTTCCTGCGGGAAGGCAAATTTTGCCCAACCGGGAATGGCTAGCGTTACCGGAACGTCCCCGGCCATGATCGGCTGGCCGGCATCGAGCGCCGCCTTGACCCGGTCGATGCGCGCAATGGCCAGACCGGTCGTGTCTACGGTCGAGCCGAGCGTGCCAACCGGCCTGCCTGCGACGGTCAGTTCGGTGCCGGGCGCGGGCAGGGGCCTGTCGGCCGATGCAATCAGCACGCGCCGCCTGGCCGTGCCGCGATGCTGCATGCGCGAGACGACCTCCTGGCCGACATAGCAGCCCTTCTTGAAGCCGATGCCGCCGGTTTCGTCCAGCAGCACATCGTGGGGGAAGGCGTCTCCGAGTTGGTAGTCGCTGCCGCTTTCGGCAATACCGCCGACAATGCGGAAGGCTTGCCACGCGGCAAGATCGCCGCGCTCATCCGTTTCGCCATAGGAACGCGTGACGGCACCCTTCGGAAAGCGTGTGTCGGCGGCCGCCGTTGAATCAGATTGTGAGGGTGTTGATTCATGTCCCCACGCGACGGTGACAAACGCCTGATCGGATTTGGCAATCTCGACCTTGGCGCGCAGTTTGTAGAGCGTCAGCCGGCGTACGAAATCGTCCGATATGTCGGCACGGCATTCGAGCCGGAATGCATTCTCGCCGGTGCGGGAGATCAGGAAATCGAACAGGATCTTGCCTTGCGGCGTCAGCAGCGCACCGGGTTTGGCTTCGCCGGGAGCCAGGATGTCGAGATCGGTGGTCAGGATGTTCTGCAAAAAATGCTCGGCATCCGGACCTGATACGGAAATGAGGGCGCGGTCTTTGAGCTGGGCACAGGGCATGGGCGGAAAAGCAACCTGATCTTGCAAAATGGTCGGCCTTTACGTAAGCCGCTGGCACTCCCCCCGCAAGAGAGCATGGCCATGATCTACGACCTCATCCTGACAGGCGGCACAGTGGTCAACCATGACGGCGAAGGGGCTCGCGACATCGGCGTGAAGGACGGGCGCATCGCTGCCATCGGCGATCTCCGCCAGGCCTCGGCCGGCGAGACGATCGACTGCCGCGGCCTACATATCCTGCCGGGTGTCGTCGACAGCCAGGTGCATTTTCGCGAGCCGGGACTGGAGCACAAGGAAGATTTGGAAACGGGTTCGCGCGCTGCCGTGCTTGGCGGCGTCACCGCCGTGTTCGAGATGCCCAACACCAATCCGCTGACCACCAGCGAGGCAACGCTTGCCGACAAGGTCCGGCGCGGCACGGGGCGCATGCATTGCGATTTCGCCTTCTGGGTCGGCGGCACCCGCGAGAATGCCGGGGATGTCGGCGAGCTTGAGCGGCTGCCGGGTGCGGCCGGGATCAAGGTTTTCATGGGCTCGTCCACTGGCGACCTGCTGGTCGAGGATGACGAGGGCGTGGCGTCGATCCTGAGAAACACGCGCCGGCGCGCCGCCTTTCATTCGGAAGACGAATTCCGGCTGCGCGAGCGCCTTGGCGAACGCATCGAAGGCGACCCGGCATCGCACCCTGTCTGGCGCGACGAGATCGCCGCCTTGCGCTGTACCGAACGGCTGGTACGCATTGCGCGAAACGCCCGTGCCCGCATCCATGTTCTACACATCTCGACCGCCGAGGAGATTGTGTTCCTCGAACAACACAAGGATGTCGCGACCTGCGAGGCGACGCCACATCATTTGACGCTGAGCGCCGACGACTATCTCAGGCTTGGCACGCTGATCCAGATGAACCCGCCGGTGCGCGCCGCGCGCCATCGCGATGGCGTCTGGCATGGCATTGCGCAAGGCATCGTCGATGTGCTCGGCTCCGACCACGCGCCGCACACGCTGGCCGAGAAGGCAAAGTCCTATCCGGCCTCACCGTCGGGGATGACCGGCGTGCAGACGCTGGTGCCGATCATGCTCGACCACGTCAATGCCGGCCGGCTGACCTTGCAGCGCTTTGTCGACCTGTCTAGCCACGGCCCGCAGCGGATCTTCGGCATGGCGAGAAAGGGCCGCATCGCTGCCGGCTACGACGCCGACTTCACCATCGTCGATATGAAGCGGCGCCAGACCATCACCAATGCGCAGGCCGGCTCGAAAGCCGGCTGGACGCCTTATGACGGGAGAGAAGTGGTCGGCTGGCCGGTCGGCACCGTCATTCGCGGCCGCCGCGTGATGTGGGAAGGCGAGATCGCCACGCCAAGCCAGGGTAGGGCGGTGGAGTTTTCTGAGGCATTTGCCCCGCTAGGCTCCCCACCCCCGTGGGTGGGAAGAGCCGCTCTCAATCCCCGGCGACGAAAAATGACCATTGTCCGCTAGGGGTGATACCGACGCGATAGAAAATATAGGCGCCGAACTGCTTCATGTCGTCGAAATCACCAGCGGTGACGATCTTGAACAGTTCGACCCGCTGCTTGGCGTCCAGCTTGTCCAGCGGTAGGGCGAAGAAATACGGCCACACATAGAGCTCTTGTGGCGTGCCGGCATCGAGGTGGACGTAGCCGGCATCAAGCACCTCCTCCAGGATGGCCAGGATTTCCTGGCCGTCCGGGTCGCCCGAGAGGCCCTTGAGGAAAGCGACGGCATCGCCATCAATGTCGGTTAGGGACAATTGCGTTGTGTTGTCGCCCGTGCCGATCAACGGCCGCAACTTTTCGATATCGCCGCCCTTGCAGGCTTCGACGATCAAATCATGCATGCGCCGCACTGGTTCCGGCAGCTTGCCGAGATCGTAGATGACCTCGGGCACCGGCGTGTCCGGATCGACGCGTGGCCTGGTCACGCCGCCATCCGCCGGACTGTCCGGCTCGGCTTCGGCAGGAGCAGTCGGCTGCCTAGACGGCGGCGGCGTCCCGACCGGGTTGGGCATTGGCACGGTGCTTCCGGGGGGCGACATGTCGTCGGCCGGCGGCGTGACCGTCGGGGGGAGCTCTTCGCGCTTGATTTCGCTCAGCGCATAGGCGGGGCTGCTCGCGAGACACACAACCAGGGGAATCGCGGCACAGCAAGCGGCGAAAGAGATGCGAAGGACCAAGCCACGCGGCTTGCCTGACATCGAAAAACTCACTGCCCGTTTCTCCCTGCTTACGGGCATGACGCCCGAGCGGCATATTGCCGTCAAAGAACCGGACGTCGGTTCAGTGCCGCAGCCGTTCAGGTTCGAAGGCGCCAGCAATCACCTTTTCACGCATACGGTCGAGCAGGGCAAGGGCCGAGGTCTCGCCATTGGCACGCAACATCTCGCCGAAGGCTGTTTCGAGCGCTGCTTCGGCAATGATCTCGGGCTCTATCCCGGCGGAGAGACCTTCCGCCCAGGCCTCGCTGTGGCTTTCCACGGCGGTCAAGCGTTTTTCTTCCCTGACCAGCGCGTCGATGTCGTTGACACCATGTTCCATAAGCGAATGTCCACCCTTTCAAGCTGCGATCCATTGATGTGGATCAGGCCTGATCTGTTCATTTCACACGCAGGGACAATTAAGTATTTGTAAATACGACATTTTTTTGATCGTCTTTTACAAAGCCCGATTGCCTTGTGCGAAGCTGCGTTCAGTTCGAGTCAAACTTAGCCGATTGGGGCGGCCTGCGGGGCGAAAACCTTCAGTTTGAGTTAATTCCGCTTTCGCGCGGTAAGGTTTCGTTAATACTGTTGCAGAAGTGCAACATGAGGATTGCACCAAGATATCGCCTGGCACAAGCCGATATATCGGCTGTACCCAGCAATGGTTCGGATAGTTGTCGATGAGCGAGTGCCTAAAGCGCGCCGCGTTTGAACGGATTCAGGCGAGGCGCTTTAGGTTTTCGTTTTTATGCGTGTCGTTCTCCCAAAACCGCAGCCACTTTTGGGCGACATGCATTAGTTGCCGTAACGCGAGGCGATGTCGCGAGACAGCGTCTCGCCTTCCTTCATGTAGCGGCTGATGGCTTCGGTCGCCGAGGGCGTGCACCTCGTATAGGTGCCGCCGAAGGAGCGGTAGCCGCGATTGAAGCTGGCAATGAAGCGGGCGCGCCGCTCGGCGTCCGGATTTTCCGAATCGAGCAGTTTTGTCATCTCGACACGCCACTGGTCGCCCTTTTCGCCGCACAGATTGCGCAGGAAATGCAGCGAGCCCAGAACCTCCGCCAGCCGCATCAACCCGGGCTCGAACGGCGACTCGGCGCTGAGCGCGGGCCGTATCGAAACGGTCGCGCCGACCGCAAGACACACGGCGAGGAGCATGGATGGACGATTCATAAGCCTTCTCTACCAGCTGCGTGGCTCTGCTAAACAGCATAAGTCTTTGTGGCGAAACAATTTGTGGCCCGCAAGTTGATTTCAGGACAGCAGTCCGGCGTTTCCGCCGGGGGCCAACAAGTCTTCGGCGACCGCGAATACCGAGCCTGCCAGCGGCAGCGCCGCCATCTCGCTGAGCGTATAGAAGGCCGCCGTCTCCGCATCGTCGCTGGCCACGGCCTCGCCGCCGGCATAGGCGGCGCCGAAGACTGTGAGGAGATAATCGACCGGGTGGCTGTCATCCCGGCCGTCGATGTGGATTTCCCGCAGCGGGCGATAATTTGTGGCACGCAAACCGGTTTCTTCCTGAAGTTCGCGCTCTGCCGCTGCCTCCAGCGTCTCACCAGGCTCGACCTTGCCGCCCGGAAAGGCATAGAGCCCTTGCGACGGTTGCCGGGCTCGCTTGACCAGAAGCACGGTGTCTGCCCGCACGACGGCGACCGAGACTGCCGGAAGTATTTTGCGCGCTTCGTTCATGGATTCCCAATCAGGCTGAAGGCCGGTCAGTTGTGGACCGGCCAGCGTGGACAAGTTTTAGCGGTTGCGCAACGCCGGTTCCATCGCCACTTTCAGAAACCGAACCTTTCGAAGGGCACCAATCGACCATGTGCGGACGTTTCGCCTTGACCGCGACGCCGGATCAGACCGCTGCCTTTCTGGACGTGGCGGGGCTTGAGGATTTCCCGGCGCGCTACAACATCGCCCCGACGCAGCCGATCCTGATGGCGGTCGCCGGCCCTCCGCAGGCGCCGGGCTCCAATCTGCCGGACCGGCAGCCAATGCTGGTGCGCTGGGGGCTGATCCCGACCTGGGTGAAGGATACACGCGAGTTTCCGCTGCTGTTCAACGCCCGCTCCGAAGGGGCTGCCGAAAAGGCGTCGTTCAAGGCCGCCATGCGCCATCGCCGCGCTTTGGTGCCGGCGTCCGGCTTTTATGAATGGCGGCAAACCGGTGGCAAGAAGGGGCAGCCTTACTGGATACGCCCCAGGCATGGCGGGTTGGTTGCCTTCGCCGGGCTGATCGAGACCTATGCCGAGCCGGGCGGTTCGGAAATGGACACCGGCGCCATCCTGACCATCAACGCCAATGCCGACATCGCGCATATCCACGACCGCATGCCGGTGGTGATCGATCCCAGGGATTTCGCACGTTGGCTGGATTGCCGCACGCTCGAACCGCGCGATGTCGCCGATCTGTTGCGACCGGCACAGCTCGATTTCTTCGAGGCAATTCCGGTCTCCGACCTCGTCAACAAGGTCGCCAACACCGGACCGGAGATTCAGGAGCGGGGCGAGATCGGGCCGGAGCCCGAGAAGGTCAAGCGCCAGAAGTCCGGCGCGGACGACAGTCAGATGACGTTGTTCTAGCAGAGGGCGCGCGCGTCGGCGCCTTCATTTCTGGCGCCATTGGCGCCGGTCGCACATCCCTTCAGGCAGCGCGGGGCGAAACGATCTTCTGCGCCGGCTTTTTCTTCTTGGCGGTATGGAGAAGGGCGGCGACGATCGCGGCCGGGCCGATTGCGCGATAGTGGTTGGCCAGCGCCGGCTGCTTGGCGCGGTTGGCTTCCTGCTTGGTTCGGGGCATGTCTCTCTTCCCTGGTAACATTTTCGTGTCTGCGTTTGATGGCCGATTCTGACCAAATCGTGACGCCTGCTGATCTAGCCGGCGAATGTTTCATGACTGTGCCGACATGTTTAATAAAATGTTTCAGTGCATCATTACCTGTGACCCAGCGGCGGTTTTGCCGAAACTTGCGACTTGACGGCAACACAAGCCAAGGCGATAAAGCCGCCCATGAAAACGTCTTTCGCCATTTGTGGCATTTGCATTATTGGCTAGCCTCGCGCTGGTCCGGACGTTTTCGCCTCATCTCTCCCCAGATTGGACAAACGCCCCGGCCAGCAGGCTGGAGCCTGATTTGCGTTCGCGCAGGGCTGGCTTCGTCGAATTGAGTTCTGAACCGGGAAGGCACGAATGTCCGACGCATCGCAGGGCCTGCGCCTCTACAACACGCTGACGCGGACGAAAGAGGATTTCGTCCCGATCGATCCGCTGAACGTGCGCATGTATGTCTGCGGCCCGACCGTCTACGACTTTGCTCATATCGGCAATGCCAGGCCGGTGATCGTCTTCGACGTGCTGTTCCGCTTGCTGCGCCATCTCTATAGGCAGACGCACGTCACCTATGTGCGCAACATCACCGACGTAGACGACAAGATCAATGCGCGCGCTTTGCGCGATTTCGGCGGCGAGATCGCTTCCGGCACGCTGTCGTTGAATGAGGCGATCAGGCGGGTCACCGAAAAGACCGCCGGCCAGTTCCACAGCGACGTGGCGGTTCTCGGCTGCCTGGAGCCGACGGTCGAGCCGCGCGCCACCGAATTCGTCGAGCCCCGTGCCGACGGCAAGGTCGACATGATCACCTTGATTCAAAGCCTGATCGAACGCGGCCATGCCTATGTTGCTGCGGGCGAAGTCCTGTTCGACACGGCGTCGATGCCCGACTACGGCCAGCTGTCGAAGCGCAATCTCGACGAGCAGCAGGCCGGTGCTCGCGTCGCCGTCGACGCGCATAAGAAAAATCCCGGCGATTTTGTCCTCTGGAAGTTGTCGTCACCGGAGGAGCCGGGCTGGAATTCGCCATGGGGCAGGGGTCGGCCGGGCTGGCACATCGAGTGCTCGGCGATGTCGGCCGCCTATCTCGGCGAGGTCTTCGACATCCATGGCGGCGGCCTCGACCTGATCTTCCCGCACCATGAAAACGAGATCGCCCAGTCGCGTTGCGCCCATGGCACCGAAATGATGGCCAACATCTGGATGCACAACGGCTTCCTGCAGGTCGAAGGGCAGAAAATGTCGAAGAGCCTCGGCAACTTCTACTCGATCAACGAACTCCTGGAGACCGAGACCTTCGGCGGCCGCAAATGGCCGGGCGAGGTGCTGCGGCTGGCGATGCTGATGACGCATTATCG
>NZ_RZPW01000285.1:0-7302 GCF_003998455.1 Mesorhizobium sp. M7A.F.Ca.CA.001.08.2.1
GTGTAGGAGGTAACGGTCATGCCGCCTCTCCTTCGAAGATCGCGTCGGTTAGTTCGCCGCGCGCCGCGGCGAAGGCCGGGTCGGCCTTGATGGTGCGGATGGCCTCGCCCGATGCGTAGCGCCTGGAGAAGCTGGGTTCGAAAGTTTGCACCACGCGGCCCGGGCCAGGCGCCAGCACGACGATGCGGGTGGCCAGCACCAGCGCCTCCTCGATGCCATGCGTCACCATCAGCACGCCGACATCGCTTGCCGTCCACAGATCGAGCAGCGTCGTCTGCATGCGCTCGCGCGTCAGCGCATCGAGCGCGCCGAGCGGTTCGTCGAGCAGCAGGAATTTGGGTTCGGCGGCGAGCGCCCGAGCCAGGCCGACACGCTGGCGCATACCGCCGGAAAGCTCCCAGATGCACTTGTCGCCGGCGTCGGCGAGCTTCACCAGCGCCAGCAGCTCATCGGCGCGCCGCGCCCGCTCGGCCGGAGCGACACCGCGCAGCCTGAGCGCGAAGGCAACGTTTTCGCGCGCCGTCAGCCATGGGAACAAAGCATCGTTCTGGAACACCACCGCCCGGTCCGAGCCAGGTGCTGTGATCGGCTTGCCGTTGATTGAAGCCGTACCGCGCGCCGGCGCGACAAGGCCGGCGGCGACGTTGAGCAGCGAGGTCTTGCCGCAGCCGGAACGGCCGACCAGCACGACGAAATCGCCCTTGGCGACATCGATCGACACCCGCTCGACGGCAGGCGCTGCCTGGCCGTCATAGTGGATCGAGACCTTGTCCAGTACGAGATGCGGGTCGAGCACGAGATGCGGCATGGATGCCTCGCGGTTCGTTGAAATCCGACTGCCCCGGCCCTCGTCAGCGGTTCCGGGGCAGTCAGCACGCGGCGTTAGGGAAAAAGATCCGCGCGCGTTCAGAGCAATTCCAGGAAAAGTGTGAAGCGGTTTTCCGTCCGGAATTGCGTTAAGCGAGTACTAGTTCGAGGCGAGCGCCTCGGTGACGTATTTCGACGATACGTATTTCGAATAGTCGGGAAGCACGGCGTCGATCTTGCCTTGCTCCTTGAGGAAGGTGGATGTCGCTTCGACCGCCTTGACCGTGCCGCCGCCGAGGAATTTGTCGGAGGCCTGCTCTTCCAGCGTCGGGAAGACATAGCCCTTGAGCAGCTGCGGCACTTCTTCCAGCTTGGCGCCGGTGAGTTTGGCGATCGCGGCCGCCTGCGGCGACGATACCGACCAGGCTTCGGGCTTGGCGAGGAACTCGGCATATGCCGCGCCCGTCACCTTGACGAAGTCGCGCACCGCTTCCGGGTTCTTTTCGGCGAAGTCGGTGCGCACGATCCAGGCGTCGAAGGTCGGCGCGCCCCAGGCGGCGACCTGCGAGGAATCCACCACCACCTTGCCCGTCGTCTTGATCTGGCCGAGCGCCGGATCCCAGACATAAGCGGCGTCGATGTCGCCGCGCGAAAAGGCGGCGGCGATTTCCGGAGGCCTGAGATTGAGGATCTCGACCGACTTCGGATCGACGCCCTCATGCTTCAGTGCCGCGAGCAGGCTGTAATGCGTCGTCGAGACGAACGGCACGGCGACCTTCTTGCCGGCGAGATCGGCGATTTTCTCGATGCCGGCGCCGTTGCGTGCCACCAGCGCCTCGGATTCGCCGATCAGGCCGACGATGAAGATGGTCTGGATCGGCAACTCGCGGCTCGCCGCCGCCGCCAGCGGACTCGAGCCGACATAGCCGATATCGACCGAACCGGAAGCGACCGCGGCGATGACATCGGCGCCGGAATCGAATTTGCGCCAATCAATGGTGGCCTTCGTCGCCTTTTCATAGGCGCCGTCGGCCTGCGGCACTTTCGAGGGTTCGACCACCGTCTGGTAGCCGATGGTGATCTTGAGGTCGTTGGCCAGGGCCGGGCCGAGGAAGGCCGCACCGGCAAGTGCCGCCGACGAGAGCAGAAGAATGCGTCGCGAAATGGTGGACATGAAGGGCTCCTGAAAAGAGAAAAACCGGAATGCTTCATAATAGTCAGCTAATTCTATGGTTCTTGTAGAGTTAAATCCTTCCAACCAAGGCGGGCTTGTTAGAAAAAAGCTGTCGATGGTGAGGTGGTGAGGCGGATAGGGTGGTTGCGGTGGGGCAGAGTGTCGCCACAGGGCAGGCCTTTCGACGCCGGCGGGCCAGCGCCCCCTCTGTCCCACCGACCTTTAACCTCCTGAACTGCCGTGATGGCTCCGCCTACGCCCACCGCGAACTAGAATTCCCGCTTCCGGCCTTTCCAGGCAAATTCATGCCTCAAACAACCGGCGATTTGACAACCCATTCCGCGTGTTCGGGGGTAAGTATAGTAATCTTATCGACATTGAGACTGGAGGCGACGATGAGCAGTCACCATATCGCGATGATCGCGCCCCCAAACTCGTGCGCTTTTGTGTCCCTGTGGGCACAAAGGCTGGTCAAAATGGCCGGCGCGGCTTGAAAACGAAGCAAAATCAGCAGTTCTCGGCTTGTACATCATGTCACTAGAATTTATGTGTCATGCGGGCTTGGACGCGGCGGCAACGCACGCCAGGCGTTTTGCAACCGATGGTTCCATGCCGTCGCATGCCAGAGAAATTTTGATCTCATGCTCACCAAAAAAGGTAAGTACGGCCTCAAGGCGCTTGTCCACCTCGCGCGATTGCCGGCCGGGCAGCTCGCCTTCGTCAACGACGTCGCCACCGGCAACAACATCCCGAAGAAATTTCTCGACGCCATCCTGGGCGAGTTGCGCAATGCCGGCTTCGTCCAGAGCCGCAAGGGCAAGGATGGCGGCTATCGCCTGGCGCGGCCCGCCGACGAGATCAAGGTCGGCCATGTCGTGCGCGTCCTCGACGGTCCGCTGGCGCCGATCCCCTGCGCCAGCCGCACCCAGTACCAGCGCTGTGAAGATTGCAACGAGGCGACATGCCAAGTCCGACATCTGATGCTCGAGGTCCGGCAGGCGATCGCCGAGGTGCTCGATCAGCGCAGCCTCGCCGAAATGCGCGATATCTCTCTCGACGACCTGTCGGTCGGCATCGGCGATCTGCCGGTCGCGGTGAAGGTCCAGGCCTGACACTGGCGCTGCGCAGAGCGAAGGCATGCCTATGACCGGGCGCGCCAACTCCATCATCATTGTCGGTGGCGGCGCCAGCGGCGTCGTGCTGGCCGCGCATCTCCTGAAGTCGCCCAATCCCGACCTGCGCGTCACGCTGATCGAAAGGCGCCCGCATTTCGGTCAGGGCATCGCCTATTCGACGCTGCTGTCGGCGCATGTACTGAATGTCAGCGCCGCCGGCATGAGCGCCTATGCCGACGATCCCGGCAATTTCTGGCGCTGGCTTCAGGAACGCGGCCTGGCAACGGCTGAGGAGGCGCCCTTCTATGCGCCACGCAGCATCTATGCCCGCTATCTCGGCGAGTTGCTGGTCGATCTGGAAGCGCGGGAAAAGCAGAGCGGTCGGCTTCGGCTGATCCGCGAGGAAAGCCTCTCGATCACGCCCACCGCCTCCGGCGTCGAAGTGGCGCTGGCCAACGGCACCAGCGTCGTTGCGCATCTCGCCGTGCTGGCCACCGGCCATGACGAGGAGCCGGCGCAAGGCCATGCCATCAGGATGGGATCGGAAGCCGACACAGCACTTCCGCCCGGCGCCGGCGTCATGGTGCTGGGCACCGGCCTCAGCATGGTCGATGCTTTCCTGGCGCTGGAGCAACGCGGCCATCGCGGCGACATCATAGCTGTGTCCAGGCGCGGCCTGCTGCCCTCGCCGCATCGCAAGGGCAATCCGATCAAGCTCGACGTCGCCGACATTCCGCTCGGCACGCAGCTCTCCTATTTCGTCGGCTGGTTCCGCGACCTGATCAAGGAAAACCAGAAGGCCGGCATCGACTGGCGTGACGTCGTCGACGGGCTGCGGCCGTTCAACCAGAAGATCTGGCAGAACTGGCCGGCTTCCGCCAAGCGCCGCTTCGTCGAGCACACCAAGGCCTGGTGGGACATCCACCGCCATCGCATGGCGCCCGAGGTCTACGCCCGTGTCACCGAGGCCGTGCAATCCGGCCGCATCCGCCTGGTCGCCGGCCGCGTCGTCGACATTGCGCGCAACGGCGAATTCACCGTCCAGGTCCAGTCGCGTCACACGCAGCGTCTCGAGACCTTCGAGGTCGCCCGCATCTACGATTGCTCTGGCATCGTCAGGGACATCTCGACCTCGTCGAACAGCGTCGTGCGCTCGCTGGTCGACCGCGGCCTGGCAAGGCCGGATCCGCTGCGCATCGGCCTCGACGTATCGACCAAATGCGAGATCATCGCCGGCGACGGAACCGTTTCGGCCAAGATCCTCGCCGTCGGCCCGCTGACGCGCGGCACCTTCTTCGAGATCGACGCCATCCCCGATATCCGCGTGCAGTGTGCGAGGCTGAGCAAGCAGCTGCTGGGGTAGGCTGTGTCGATATTCAGGTGATGCCGGCCTGCAAATGCGGCTTCCTGTGGCTTCCGGTGCTCACGTACCCAAAAGTACGCTCTGCTCCGGTTCTCGGAATCTGCCATTTTCGGCTCGCCTGACCTGAATCTCAACACACCCTCCAAGCCTTTGAGGCACAAACCGGAATTTCATTCCGCATCTGGCCGGTTGATTGGCACGATCTATCTTCTTTCCGACTGCAAAGGGCTGGAAAAGAGGCTACGCTGCCGCCCTGCCCAGAGGCGGTCGCTTGGTCATGGAGCATCGATATGAGCGAGCATGAGATCGCCGCACTGGACAGTGCCCCCTCGGAAGCCGAATTGTCCCGCCTGCGTCCGCCCTACAAGTCGGTACTCGACCTGATCGGCCAGACGCCGGTGGTCGAGCTGACCAAGTTCGACACCGGCAAATGCCGGCTGTTCATCAAGCTCGAAAGCCAGAATCCCGGCGGCTCGATCAAGGACCGCATCGCGCTGTCGATGATCGCCGCGGCTGAAAAGCAGGGCAAGCTCAAGCGCGGCGGCACCATCGTCGAGGCGACCGCCGGCAACACCGGGCTTGGTCTCGCCCAGGTCGGCATCCCCAAGGGCTACCGCATCGTGCTGGTCGTGCCCGACAAGATGTCGCGCGAAAAGATCCAGCACCTGCGCGCGCTCGGCGCCGAAGTGCGCATGACGCGCTCCGATGTCGGCAAGGGCCATGCCGAATATTACCAGGACATGGCCGAGAAGATCGCGGCGGAAACGCCCGGCGCCTTCTATGCCAACCAGTTCGCCAACCCGGCCAATCCGCTGGCGCATGAAACCACCACCGGCCCCGAGATCTTTTCGCAGCTCGACGGTGATGTGGATGCCGTGGTGGTCGGCGTCGGCTCGGGCGGCACGCTGACCGGGCTTGGCCGCTACTTCGCAAAAGTGTCGCCGAAGACCGAAATGGTGCTGGCCGATCCGGTCGGCTCGGTGCTGGCGCCGCTGATCAAGACCGGCAAGATGGAAGAGGCCGGCAGCTGGACCGTGGAAGGCATCGGCGAGGATTTCGTGCCTCCCAATGCCGATCTGTCGCTGGTCAAGAAGGCCTATTCGATCCCCGACAAGCAGAGCATGCTGGCGGTGCGCGACCTCTTGTCCAAGGAAGGTATCCTTGCCGGCTCATCGTCGGGCACGCTGCTGTCGGCGGCGCTGCGCTATTGCCGCGAGCAGACGGTGCCCAAACGCGTCGTCACCTTAGTCTGCGACAGCGGCAACAAGTACCTGTCGAAGGTGTTCGACGATTTCTGGCTGGCCGAGCAGGGGCTGGCCGAGCACGAGCAGCATGGCGATCTGCGTGACCTGGTGATGCGCTCGCACCGCACCGGCGACACCGTCTATGTCGGCCCGGACGAAAGCCTGCTCAATGCCTATGGCCGCATGCGCCGCTCCGATGTCTCGCAGCTGCCGGTGCTCGACAATGGCAAGCTCGTCGGCATCGTTGACGAAAGCGACATACTGGCCAAGGTCGACGGCCCTTATGACGGCCGCTGGGAGCGCTTCAACGGCCCAGTGCGCACGGCCATGACCTCCAACCTGCACACGCTGCAGGCCAGCCAGACGCTGGACGCGCTGCTGCCGGTGTTCGACCGCAACGAGGTCGCCATCATCTTCGACGGCGACGAATTCGTCGGCCTGATTACCCGCATCGATCTGATCAACCATCTGAGGCGCGCACGATGACCAGCAATACTCCGCCAGCCGGGAAAAACCGTCTGGCTTTCTCGACGCGCACCATCCATGGCGGCCAGAGCCACGACCCGCTGACCGGCGCGGTGATGGTGCCGATCTACGCCACCTCGACCTATGGCCAGCAATCGCCCGGCGTGCACAAGGGCTTTGAATATGCCCGCAGCCAGAACCCGACGCGCTTTGCGTTCGAGCGCGCCGTGGCCGATCTCGAAAGCGGCTCGGCTGCGTTCGCCTTCGCGTCCGGGCTGGCGGCGATCGCCACCGTGCTGGAGCTGCTCGATTCCGGTGCGCATATCGTTGCCACCGACGACATCTATGGCGGTTCCTTCCGGCTGATGGAGCGGGTGCGCAAACGCTCGGCCAATCTGCAGGTCTCGTTCGTCGACTTCACCGACCTTGCCGCCGTGGAGGCCGCGATCCGGCCCGAGACGAAAATGCTGTGGGTCGAAACCCCCACCAACCCGCTGCTGCGCATCGTCGACCTCGAAGGCGTCGCCGCACTTGCCAGGCGCAAGGGGATTCTCACGGTCGCCGACAACACCTTCTGCAGCCCCTATATCCAGCGGCCGCTGGAGCTTGGCATCGACATCGTCGTGCATTCGACGACCAAATATCTCAACGGCCATTCCGATATGGTCGGCGGCGTCGCCGTCGTCGGCGACAACAAGGATCTGGCCGCCCAGCTGAAATTCCTGCAGAACGCCATCGGCGCCATTTCGGGCCCGTTCGACAGTTTTCTGGCACTGCGCGGGCTGAAAACGCTGGCGCTGCGCATGGAGCGCCATTCCGCCAACGGGCTCAAGATCGCGCAATGGCTGGAAGCGCGCCGCGACGTCCGCCGCGTCATCTATCCCGGCCTCGCCAGCCACCCGCAGCACGCCGTCGCCGTCCAGCAGATGCATGCCTTCGGCGGCATGATCACAGCCGTGCTCGACCGCGACCTAGCCGGCACCAAAAAGTTCCTCGAACGCACGCAATTGTTCACGCTCGCCGAAAGCCTCGGCGGTGTGGAGAGCCTGATCGAGCACCCGGCGCTGATGACGCATGGCTCCATACCGGCGGAGAAACGGGCCGAGATCGGCATATCGGATTCGCTGGTAAGGT
>NZ_RZPW01000286.1:0-7301 GCF_003998455.1 Mesorhizobium sp. M7A.F.Ca.CA.001.08.2.1
GTCCTCGATGTTGCGGATGGCGCGGCTGACCGCGCCATGGGTTACGTTGAGCTCACCCGCCGCCTTGGAGAAGCTCAGATGCCTGGCGGCAGCCTCGAAGGCGGGCAGGGCAGTGAGGGGCGGCAGTCTGCGCGGCATGGTCCACCTGTGAGTGTTGCTCACAAATCATGCACAAAGAGTCGTTTGTCGTCCAGCCCGGAAATGTCCAATATATAGGGGTAGCAGCGGATATTGATCGGCTTTCCCATCTCGCCGCTGCGCTGAACGACCAGAAACAGTGTGAGCAATCGTCATGCTTGTCCCCTTGCGGACGGCGTCGGCACGCTTGCGCCTACTGAACCACAGGAGACGAACCATGAAACCGATTCTCGAATCCATCAGCGCCGCGACGAGCGGTCTTGCACTCAGAGCCTCTGCAGTCGTCGAGCGCCGCCGCATGCTGCGCCAAGTTTCACGCTCCTCGAACCATCGCTTGCACGACATCGGATTCGAGCGCGACTGGGACGGCTCCATCCTGCCCAACGGGAGGTCGATATGACCAGCACCCTGATCATCGGCGCGACGGGGCTGCTGGGCAGCGAGATGGCGAAGGCCAGCGCCCGCAATGGCGATCGCCTGCACGTTCTGGTTCGTGCGGCAACAGCCGGCGATGAAGAGCGGCTGCGTTCGCTGAAGGAGCTCGGCGCCGAAATCCACGTCGGCGATCTCGACGACTATGACAGCCTTGTCCGCGCCGCCGGTGCGGTGGACCGCGTCATCAGCTCGGTGCATGTGCATTCGGCCAGCGAGATGACGCTGGTGCGGGCGCTGAGGGATGCCGGCGTTTCCCGCTATGTGCCTTCCGCCGGCTTCGGCCTCGACTTCGCCGCCGCCGCCCCGGGCTCGATCCCGCCGCTCGATCTCAAGCGAGGCGTGTTCGACGCGATCAGGCAAGCCGATCTGCCCTACACGGTGATCTACACCAACGGCTTCTTTTCGACCTGGGTGGCGACGCTGGGCGATCTGATGCGCTTCGGCTCGTCGCCCTTGCCGCCCGATGAGGTGACGCTTTATGGCGGTGGCGATGTGCCGGCGACGTTTGTCAGCGAGAAGGACATCGCCGCCGTCACCTTGCGCGCGTTGAACGATCCCAAGGCCAACCGCAGCGAGATCCGCATCGCCCGAAACAAGATCACCCAGAACGAAATGATCGATCTGTGGCGCCGGGTGAGCGGCCGCTCGCCGCGCATCGTGCCTCAGAGTGCGGCGGAGCTTGAGGCGATGATCGCGTCAGCCCCCTGGCTTGGACTGCTGCGGGCATTCTGGATACGCGGCGAGACCGCGCTCGAGACGGCCACGCCGGAAGCCGGGGTGCTGTATCCGGAGCTGGCTTTCGAGACCATCGAGAGCGCCTTTGTTGCGATGGCGGACGCCGCTGGGCGGTAGGAACAGGAGCGCGGCGCTGAAGCTGACGTCGTCGGCGCGGCCGATGAATCCGGCTCGCGGCGTGAGCCGCCCGAGAAGGGCTGGTCTCACCCGTGCGGGCCTGTATCATGGTCATGTGAATTCCTGGGAGGAGGCTTGTGCATGCGGCTGAATCGGAATCTCTGTCAGTGGAGGGTTTGGGTCTTCATCGCCGCAATGGCGCTTTGGCCGCACGCGGCGCCGGCCGATAGCCTCACGCCCGAGCGCATCACTGCTGCCCTGTCGAAGCTCGAAGCGCTTGCCGAAGCCGCCGTCGCAGACGGTGCCGTACCCGGGCTCGCCATCGGCGTCGTGCGCGATGACGAGGTGATCTTCCTCAAGGGTTTTGGGCATCGCGAGGTCGGCAAGCCTGAGACCGTCGACGCCGACACGGTGTTCCAGATCGCCTCCCTTTCCAAGCCGGTTTCCGCCACCGTCGTAGCGGCGTTGGTTAGCGACAGGATCGTGTCCTGGGATTCGAAGATCGCCGATCTCGATCCGGCCTTCAGGTTGGCCGATCCTTATCCGGCAAGCCAGCTCACCGTCCGTGACCTGTTTTCGCATCGCAGCGGGCTTCCAGGCACCGCCGGAGACGACCTCGAGGACATTGGCTACGACCGCGTCGAGATCCTGCATCGCCTGCGGTTCGTGCCGCCATCGTCGAGCTTTCGGGCCGGGTATTCTTACAGCAATTTCGGATTGACAGAGGGTGCCGTGGCAGCCGCGACACCGACGGGAAAGCCCTGGGAGCAGGTCGCCGAGGAGAAGCTCTACCGTCCGCTGGGCATGGCCTCCACGAGTTCCCGCCATTCGGACTTCGTCAAGCGAACCAACCGCGCCGCGCTTCACGTCAAGGTCGATGGCGCCTGGGCAGCGAGGATAGAGCGCGATCCGGATGCGCAGGCGCCCGCCGGCGGCGTCAGCTCTACGGCACGTGACCTCTCGCAATGGGTGCGCCTCATCCTCCACAACGGCGTTTATGCCGGCAAGACACTGATTGCCGCCGATGCGCTAAGCCAGACGCATGTTCCGCTGATAGCGCGCGGCAACAACCCCGTCTCAGGCGGCGCATCGTTCTACGGCCTCGGCTGGAATGTCGAATTCGGCCGACACGGCCTGAGCTGGGGCCACGCCGGCGCTTTCAGCGTCGGCGCGCGTACCCTGGTGACAGTCTTCCCAAAGGAGAAGCTGGGCATAGTCATCGTCGCCAACGCCTTTCCGACTGGCCTGCCGGAGGGATTGTCCGACAGCTTCGCCGATCTCGTCTTCGACGGTAAGGTCGAGAAGGACTGGGTCAAGGCGTGGAATGATATCTATGCGGGCCTGTTCGGTCCGGCGGTCGCGGCGGCCAAGGCCGCCTACGCCGCGCCGCCGTCTCCGTCACGGCGAGCCGGGCCGGGCAGTGTCTATGCTGGCCGGTACGCCAACGACTTCATCGGCGACGCGATTGTGTCGAAAGCGGGAGACGACCTTGTACTCAAGGTGGGCCCGGCCGCCGGCCGGTCCTATTCATTGAGGCATTTCGACGGTGATCTTTTCCTGACCTTCCCCGACGCGGAGACGCCGGACAGCCCCTCGGGTGTAAGTTTCGTGGTCGGCGCTGACGGCAAGGCGTCGGCCATGACTGTAGGTTTTCTCGACGACAATCATCTCGGCACGCTGCAACGTGTGGGGGACTGACTTCCAAACCGACCGGTCCCGCCGGGAGTCAGGATGCCGGGCCGTATCGGAGCAGTTTGAAGCAATCGCCGTTGCCCGATTTCGTCTGTGCCAGCGAGGGCTTCGATCTGTCGATCCATTCCTGATGTGACCTCGCGTCGGCTTCGATCGCCTCGACCGGTGCAAGACTGACAAAGCTGCGTCCGTGGCTTAGAAGCCAGCACGCACGGCCGAGAAATCGCCTGCTGCGCTGGCGCAAGAGGTCGGCATCGTAGAAGATGTCGAGCACCTCGTGCTTGATCTTGCGCTCGGTTTCATGATTGGCGATCGCAACCTCGATCGGCTCGCCGCCGATCGCATCCTGCAGGTCCTTGTAGTCGAGGGTGAGTTGGGTGATGGCATATTTGATCTCGCTCTCGTCGCGCACGATGTCGAACCATAGCGTCGGATCGAGCTCGTTGACGACGAACGACGACTCGAAATCGCGCGACAGGTTGAGGATGTCGAAGTCCCGGATGTCGACGTCGCGCTCAACCAGCAGGATTTCGCGGATCTGCTTGCCAAGCTCCGCTCCCTGCGCGCCGATGGCGGCGTTGGTTCCACCAAGTTCGGGACTAACGTAGGCCCCGCCGTCATCCAGCAGCGCGTCGAATTCGCCAAGTGACTCGACGAGGGGAGCGCCGCGAGCGATGCGCGCCGCCAGCTTGGCCAGAACCTGCTGGAGATCCGTTTCGCGTCTGCGCTGGTCTTGGTAATTCTGCTGGAAAAAGAAGATGAACAGCGACACGCCGATGCCGATCAGGATCACGCCCAACTGCGAGAAGATGTTACGGTAGTATTCCAGCAGCTTTTCGCGATGACGCACGTCGTCGCGCACACTGTGGGCGACGCGCAGATTGACGATCAGCGACAGGATGAGCAGCCCAGTACCGACGAGGATGAGGCCGCCGATGAGCAGGTAACCATGGCCTGTGCTGAAATCCATTCGTTTTCCCTGAAGCCCAGACTGCGCAGAATAGTGCCATTTTGGCTAAATACCTACGGATTTGCAGGCGGTGGATTTGATGGCGGCGACCACCCCAGAAGGTTGACCCGCCTGGCCATCCGGCCGATAGCTCCGCCAGAAACTGCCCCGAGAACCCTGATGACTTCAGACACGAACCTCCACGATGCACGCTCCGCCGATCCTGACACCGCCTGGCAGGCGGACGTCCGCGCCGGGGTGCGCCACGTCCGCGACCTTGACCGCCTCCCGCTGTCGTCAGCCGAGCGCGCAGCCGCCCAGGCCGCGGCGGCGAACCACAAGGTGCGCGCGCCCAAAGCCTATCTCGACCTGATCGACTGGAACGACCCGGCTGATCCGATCCGGGCGCAGGTCATCCCCTCTCCGCAAGAACTGGAGGAGGTGGAAGGCGAACTCGACGATCCGATCGCCGACCATGACTTCAGCCCGGTGCCGCGCTTGACGCATCGCCATGCCGACCGGGTGCTGTTGTTCCCGACCTATCAATGCGCGGTCTATTGCCGGTTCTGCTTCCGCAAGGAATCTCTGACCTCGATCGGCAGGGGCTATACGCGCGAGGCGCTGGAGCCGGCGCTGGCCTATATCGCCAAGCATCCCGAAATCCGCGAGGTGATCCTGACCGGCGGCGATCCGCTGTCGCTGCCCGACAAGGCGCTGGCCGAAATCCGCGCGCGCATCGAAGCGATCGCGCATGTGCGGCTGCTGCGCCTCCACACGCGCGTTCCGGTGGCGCTGCCGTCGCGCATCACGCCGGGGCTGGTTGCGGCCCTGCAGGGCCGGCTGATGGTCACCATCGTCACCCATTTCAACCACGCGCGGGAAATCACTCACGCCACGGAAACCGCCTGCCGCACGCTGCGGCAAGCCGGCTTCGTGCTCCTCAACCAGAGCGTTCTGCTCAAAGGCGTCAACGACAGCGTCGAGGCGCTGGAGGAGCTCTGCCGCGAGCTGATGTATCGCCTCGGCGTCAAACCCTATTACCTGCACCATGGCGACCTCGCGCGCGGCATGGCGCACCGGCGCACGACGATTGCGCAGGGCCAGGCGCTGACCGAAGCGCTGCGGGCGCGGCTGTCGGGCATCTGCAACCCCGTCTATGTGCTCGACCTGCCGGAAGGCGGCGGCAAGGTGCCGATCGGGCCTTGCCATGTCGAGGGACGGGAGGGCGAGAACTGGCGGCTGCGCGGGCTGGATGGCGAGGTGAGGGCGTATACGGAGATCGTTGGCGAATAGGACTGCGCGCTAACCCCTGTCTTTCTCGACAAACGCCAGCACCACCACGCGCGGGGCAACGCAGTAGGCGAGCCTGGCCTTGCGGCCTGTCTTCGTCGTCGCGTGGCCTGCGTTCAGGTCGACGGTGATGTCCTCATAGCCCAGCACCTCGCGATCGAGCGGATAGACGGCCTTGTAGACGGCTTCCTTGGCGGCAAAAAGGATGCGGCCGGCAAGATGCCGGTCGGCTGCGTCGGTGCGGTCCGCGGGTGTTGTCACGAGCGCCAAAATATCATCCGGGAGAGGCTGCGCAGGCTCGACGTCGATGCCGAGCGAGGCGATATCGCCAACCGGTGCAACCGCCGCTACTGCCATGTCGTCGTCGTGCGCGAGCGAACCCATTATTCCCTCGGGCCAGACAGGCGCGCCGGACGGCGTGCGCAGGATGGCGGCGTCGCCGACGCCAAGCTCCGCCAGCAGTCCGTGCGCGATCCACCGGGCCGCGCCGCTGGCGCGCCGCATGCCAGGCTGGCGCGCGGGGATGGAATGCGCTTCCCCAGGCAGCAGATGGGCTTCATCGCCTTCGCGGATCCGGCGGCATCCGATCCGGACACCGCTCGGCGCGATCGCGGCCATAGCCTCCAGCAGGGTCGTTTCCTCCGATGAATTCGCAGCGGGCGGCGTCAACGATCGACCATCGGCAGGACGGCGATCATTTCTCCGTCCTCGTCGATGCCTTGCTCCACGAAGCCGGCTGCGCGATAGAGGTGGCGTGCGGCCTCGTTCTCGGGCTCGTAGCAGATCGAAACCTCCCTGATATGGTCGAGATTACCGATCTCGTCGAGCAAGGCGCGCAATGCGGCCTTGCCATAGCCTTTGCCCTGGTGGGCGCGGTCGATCATGAAGCGGTAGACCAGCGCCTCGTTGTCCGACGCATCGTACATCAGGAAACCGACGACACGGGTCCCAGCCATGATGGCGCGCGGCCGCGCGTCTTCGTCGGTTTCGGCTTCTTCGAGGGACTCCGAATTGCTGGCGACGAAATCCCTCTGCTCCGGAGCCAGTTCCAGGGCCGCGACCAGGGCGCGGTTGGCCCTGGTCACGGCAACGAGACGGATGTCCTCGGTGTTCAAGCCGATGCCTTGGCCGAGGACTCGGTGATCGGTTCGACGAAGCGATGCAGCTTGGCCGGGTTGCCGCGCCATATGGAGTTGGGCTCCAGCTCTTCGCCCTTCATGACGAAGGAGTCGACATCGACCACCGAGCCTTCGCCCATGACGACGCCGTAATGGACAAACGCGGAGGGTCCGAGCGTGCAGCCCTTGCCGATGCGGATGAAGTCGGACTTGAAGGCGCCTTCCTCCAGCGAATGGGCCTGGATGACGCAGCCCTCGTTGAGGGTGGCGTCGTCGCCGATCTCCACCAGCGAGCGTTCGGTCAGATTGCTGCCGCCGTCATAGACACGGCTGCCGATCTTGACGCCCAGCATGCGCAGGATCATCGGCCGGAACGGCGTGCCGGCGAACAGCCGCACGATCGGCGAATCCGCCAGCTTCCAGTGGCGTTCATGACGCCAGAACGCCACGTCATAGATCGTCGTCATCTGCGGCTTCAGCCTGCCGAAAGCAAGACTTGCCCGTTCCACGAAGATGTAGAACGGAATGGTGATCGCCGAGGTCAGGAGCACGGCGACGAACAGTGCGACTTCAGCCCATTCGGTGTAGTAGTTCAGCGCCCGGTCCCAGATCGCCAGCGTGGCGAACAGCATGACCCATTGCGTTGCCACGAACAGCAGGATCGTCACCAGATTGTGGCGGTTCTTCAACGGGATGCGCCGGCGCCGGTCGTCCTCGTCGATGCCGGCGATGAGTTCCTTGTCGCGGTTCACCATGCGCGGGATTTCAAAGGCAGGCGAACCCAAGAGCCCGACATTCTCGCGCAGCGGCCCGTCGATGGGGACCAT
>NZ_RZPW01000287.1:0-7256 GCF_003998455.1 Mesorhizobium sp. M7A.F.Ca.CA.001.08.2.1
GGGCTCGACTGGCCGCTGGTGGAAGCTTCGATCCGCAAGACCAACCGGGTGGCCGTCATCGAGCAGGTGCAGCGTGGGCTGTCGCTTGGCGGACGACTGACACAAGAGATTCAGGATCGCGTGTTCGATTATCTCGATCACGAGATCCTGCATGTGACGGGAAGCCTTTCGGCTCCCGTCGTATCGGCCCCGCTCAACCGCGCCGCACTGGGCGGCGCTGAAAAGCTCAAGGCCGCGCTTCAATCCCTCACTGCCGTGGGTGGATAGAGCGAACGCATTGCCACAAAGATCCGACAAGAAAATGGGAGAACTGACATGACCATCCTACCGAGAAACAAGACCAGGGCGACGATGCTGGCAGCGATGTTGCTGGCCACCAGCGCCTTCTGGGCACCGGCCACCTTCGCGCAGGACAGCAAGCCGCTGGTTATCGCGCGCAACATCGACCTCAACTCGCTCGATCCGCACCGCGCCTTCTGCGACACCTGCCAGATCTACAATTCCAGCGTCTATGAATCGCTGCTGACGCTGGACAAGGACAACAAGCTGATCCCGCTGCTCGCCTCGAAGTGGGAAGGCAATGCCGACCAGAGCAGCTTCACCTTCACGCTCGACCCGGCCGCCAAATTCTCGGACGGTTCGCCGGTCGAAGCCAAGGACGTGAAATGGTCCTGGGAGCGGCTGAAGAACCTCAAGGGCAGCGCCTCGTTCCTGATGGACAATGTCGCCTCGATCGAGACCCCGGACGCGCATACGGTCGTCGTCAAGATGGTCGCGCCGAGCTCCGAATTCCTCAACATCGCGGCAGCACCCTACGCGGCGGTCGTCAACAGCAAGGTCGCTTCCGAAGCCGGCGCCAAGGCCGATGCGGATGCTTCGACGACAGACAATGCCGAGGCCTGGTTCCTGGCGCATTCGGCCGGCAGCGCGCCGTTCGTGCTGAAATCCTATGAGCCCAATTCGGAACTGCGGCTGGCGCGCAACGACAAGTACTGGCGCACGGCGCCGGCGCTGAGCGAAGTCGTCATCCGCCAGACCAAGGATGCGGTGGCGCAGGCGCAGATGCTGCAGAGCGGCACCGCCGACATCGCCATGCAGATCGATCCGGACACGGCCAAGACGATGACCGGCAGCGACGTGAAAATCGAGACCGTGCCGTCCTACAATTTCATCTATGTGGCGCTGTCGCCCGGCGCCAAGGCCAACAAGGTTCCGCTGACGCCCGAAGTGCGCGAGGCCATTTCGCTCGGTCTCGACCGTCCGAGCATCCTCGATTTCACCATCGGCTCCGAGGGCCAGCTGATCAGCGCGCCGATCCCGCTTGGCTTCCCCGGCGGTTCGGGCTTCGAGGCGCAGCCCTATGACGTCGCCAAGGCAAAGGAACTTCTGGCCAAGGCCGGCCATGCCGACGGCTTCGAGATGGAAGCGGCGTTCCCCGGCATGAACGTCTATGGCGTCGATCTGTCGCTTCTGATGCAGAAGGTCCAGCAGGATCTGGCCAAGATCAACATCAAGCTCGACCTGCAGCCGATCCCCTTCGCCAATTGGCGCGAGCGCGTCAATGGCGACGGCATCCCAATGACGGCGGTGTTCTACGCGCCGGACTATTACGGCACCTCGCAATACATCGACTATTTCGCCATGACGAAGGGCAGCCCTTGGTCGCGCCGTGCCGGCGCGGAGCGCGACCCGTCGGTGCTCAACCCGAAGGAAGCGGATATCTACAAGGCAGCCCTTGCGGCAAGCGGCGACGAGGCCGCCAGGCTGTGGCACCAGGCCGGCGAGGAGATGATCAAGGACAGGATCATCCTGCCGCTGATCAGCCCGAACCTGATCCTGGCCTACAAGTCGGACGTCAAGGGCGTGCGCTACAGCGCCTGCTGCAACCTGCCGCTGGCAGAACTCAGCCACTGAGCAAAACAATACAGGGAGGCGACAGTCGCCTCCCTGTTCTCCATCCCGGAAGGCCAGCAAATCCTGTTCTTCCAACATCACATTCAATATATGATATATCAATGAGCGGAGACCTCGTCATGCCTTCCCTGATCAACTCCAAGGACCAGTTGCTGCGCGAGCGTGCGGCCTCGGTGATTCCGGGCGGCATGTGGGGACACATGGCGACGCGCTATCTCGGCTCCGCCTATCCACAATTCTTCGAACGCGCCGACGGCTGCCGGGTCTGGGACGTCGACGGGCACGAATACATCGACCTGATGTGCAGTTGGGGGCCCAACATTCTCGGCCACCATCATCAAGCAGTCGAAGAGGCTGCCGCCCGGCAGCGTCGCCTCGGCGATGCGATGAACGGCCCCGGCGAGGTATTGGTCGAACTGGCGGAGCTGCTGGTCAAGACGGTCGCGCATGCCGACTGGGCAATGCTGCAGAAGAACGGCACCGACGCCACCACGGCCTGCGTGACGATCGCGCGCGCCGGCACCGGCCGACGCAAGGTGCTGGTCGCGCGCGGCTCTTATCACGGCGCCGTGCCGTGGTGCACGCCATCGCTGGCCGGCGTCACCGCCGAGGACCGCGCCCATCTGATCCATTTCGACTATAATGACGTCGCCAGCCTCGAAGCGGCCGTCGAGCAGGCCGGCAACGATCTCGCTGCTGTCGTCGTCACTGCCTTCCGGCACGACATCGCCCGCGACCAGGAACTGCCGACCGCCGCCTTCGCCAAACGGGCGCGCGAACTCACCACCGCTGCCGATGCGGCATTGATCGTCGACGATGTGCGCGCCGGCTTCCGCATCGACCTCGCCGGTAGCTGGGAGCCGCTCGGCGTACGGCCGGACCTGTCCGCCTTCTCGAAGGCGATCGCCAATGGCTATCCGCTGGCCGCCATCGCAGGCACCGACCGGTTTCGCGAAGCCGCGACCAAGGTCTATGTGACGGGTTCTTTCTGGTACGGCGCCGTCGCAATGGCCGCGGCGATCGCCACCATCAGCACGCTGCGCGATACCGACGCCGTCACCCACATGACACAGGCCGGCGACAGGCTGCGCTCAGGCCTCGATGCTGCAGCGAAGAAGCATGGTCTTTCGCTGCGACAGACAGGTCCGGTGTCGATGCCGATGGTGCTGTTCGACGGCGATGCCGAATTCAAGCTAGCCAACGCATTCTGCTCGGCCGCCTTGCGCGAAGGCGCTTATTTCCATCCCCGGCACAACATGTTCCTGAGTGCTGCGCACACCTCAAAAGATATAGATCTCGCCCTGCAGGCTGCCGATGCGGGCATGGCCGCCGCGGCGCAGGTGGCGTGACCGGCGCCAATGCGGTGGAAAGGAACAAACTGTTCAGCCGGTGGCCGACACCAGTCGGCCGTTCTGCGCAGCGCGGCGCAGTTCCTCCGGCGTGACCGCGCCGTCGTTCAGCCGTTCGAGAACGTTGACCAGCAGGCGGCCGCCTTCGATCATGTCCTGCTGAATGCCCTTGCGCACACCGTTCTCGTCGCGCGCCCGCAGCGCCTCAAGAATGTCGAGATGCCGGTGGCGGCCGTCATAGGTCGGCCGGGCGTGCGGGTACTGGTAGTTCACCAGCGGTCCGTTGCGCAGCCAGATTCCCTCGATGATGGCCAGCAGCTCCGGCATTTGCGCCGCCTGGTAGATCGAGTGATGGAATTCCCAATTGTCGCGGACGGCTTCGAACCAGCGGCCATTGTCCTCGTTGGCAATGAGTTTCTCATGCACCGCCGCCAGACGGTCGATCTCGCGCGGCTCGATGCGCGTCGTTGCCGCGGCACCCGCCATGCCTTCGAGATGCAGCCTGATGCTGCGCAGTTCCAGATACTGAGCCAGCGACAGCTGGGCGACAGTGATCGAACGGCCAGCCTCCATCTCCAGGCCTTTTTCGCGCACCAACTGCATCAGCGCCTCGCGCACCGGCGTCTCAGACACCTGAAGGCTGGCGGCAAGGTCGCGGATCTTGAAGCGATGGCCCGGCCAGAAACGGCCTTCCATCATGGCACGGCGAAGCTCCTCATAGACACGCGTCGTCAGATTGTCGCGCGCGATCGGCGCGATAGAAGCAGTCACATCCGCTCTCCGTTCTTGCAACAGCGCAGGCGTCGCCTGCGTCGCGTGGCTTGTGTATATGATACCACGAATGGCCTGACCACCGACATGAGACAAGCCGCCCCGAAACCGGCAGACATGAGACGGGCCGCATGACCGCGTCGATGCCTTCCTTGCTGTTCGGCGCCATTGCCGACGATCTGACCGGCGGCACCGAGCTGGCGTCGATGCTGGTCGCGCGCGGCATTCCGACGGGATGCACGGTCGGGCTGGACGCGCCGATCCCATCAGGCAATCTTGCCCATGTGATCCTGCTGAAGACCCGCGTCATCGCAGCCAGCGATGCGGTGCGCCAGGTGCTGGAGGCCGCGGACCGGCTGGTCGAAGCTGGCGCGCGGCAGATCTTCTTCAAATATTGCGCCACCTTCGATTCGACGCCCGCGGGCAATATCGGTCCTTGCGCCGAAGCGCTGCTCGAGCGCCTTGGCGGCGGCGTCACACTGTTCGCCCCTGCGCTGTGTGAGACTGGGCGTACCGTCTATCAGGGGCATATGTTCGGCGGTCCCCAGCTGCTTGCTGAGTCGCCCAAGCGCTTCGATCCGCTGACGCCGATGACCGATTCCAATCTGGTTCGCGTGCTGCAGGCGCAGAGCAGGGGCAAGGTCGGGCTGGTGCCCTATCTCGTCGTCGATGCCGGCGCTGGAGCCATCCGAAGCGCTATAGGAGAGCAAAGCAGGCGCGGCGAGACGCTGCTGGTCACCGACACCATCCGCGAGCGCGATCTGGCGGCGATCGCGGAAGCCACCTTCGACCTGCCGCTGATGACCGGCAATTCCTCAGTCGCCGCGCATCTGCCACCGGCCTGGCTCACGCATGGGCTGCTGGATACAGGCGATCTCGTTGCCGCCAGCCTGCCGGCCGTCGAAGGGCCGGCAGCGGTGCTGGCCGGCAGCGTCGCCGACCGCACCATCGAACAGCTCGAGCGTTTTGCGCAAAACAATCCACTGCTGACGATTGACCTTGCCAGCGCCTTTGCTGGCGCCGATGTCATGGCCGAAGCGCGTACCTTCGCCCAACGGCATTTGCCCGGCGCGATGATCGCCATTGCTACGACAGCGCCGCAAGCGACCGTCGAAGCGCTGCAGCAGGCGCACGGCCGCGATATGGTGGCGGCAAGGGCGGAAGAGATCCTGGCCGGGATTGCCCAGATTCTGGTGCGCGAACTCGGTGTCCGCCGGCTCGTCGTCGCCGGCGGCGAGACCGCCGGTTCGGTGGTGAAGGCGCTCGGCATCGACCGGATCGCCATGGGCGCCTATGAGGGCCCCGGACTGTCGCGCGCCATCGCTCACCTCCCCGGCCGGCCTTCCGATCCGCTGGCGCTGATGCTGAAATCGGGAAAGCTCGGCGGCCCCGATATCTTCACCGACGTTCTGCAAGACATGACACGGCCGAGCACTATTGCGCCGGCGATCGACACATGGCCACCGGCAAGGAGAGCATCGTGATGGAACTCGAAATCGAACGCACGAGCCTGGTCACCGCGACGCAGACGCTGGACGCCAGCGGGATGAATGTCGGCACCACCGGAAACATCAGCGTGCGCACGACAGGCGGCATGCTGATCACGCCGACGGGAATAGCCACAAGCGCCTTGCGGCCGGAGCAAATGGTGGCGATGCAGCTCGATGGATCCTGGGACGCTGCGTTCCGGCCGTCGAGCGAATGGGAGATGCACGCCGAAATCTACAAGGCGTTTCCCGAGGCCGGCGCCGTCGTGCATGCCCATCCCGACCATTGCGTGGCGCTGTCGTGCCTGCGTGAACCGCTGCCACTGTTCCACTACATGGTGGCGGGTTTCGGCGGCGATGATGTGCGCTGCTCGGACTATGCGCTTTTCGCGTCAAGCGAACTGGCCAAGGTTGCCGTCGTCGCGCTCAAGGACCGCACGGCTTGCCTGCTCGCCAATCATGGCATGATCGCCTTCGGCGGCGATCTCGACACGGCGCTCATCCGCACCATCAAGCTGGAAACCCTGGCGCGGCAGTACCTTTTGGCGCGCAGCGCCGGCACGCCGGTGCTCATCGAGGGCAGCGAGATCCCCGCCATTCGCGGGCGCTACAAGAATTACGGCCAGCAGAAGTAGCCGGCCGAGCAATTCCAGAAAAGGTGAAGCGGTTTCCCGGGAAAAGCGCATAGCGCTTTCTCCAGGGAATTGCGCCAAAACAAGGAACGGCTCTTCGCCCTCTTGAAGAACCATTCAGTCGACCTGCAAATGCGAGACGAAGGCCCGTCAGGCTCCATGAAGATCAGGCGGGGATCGGTTCGGCGGCCGGCGTATAGACGCCGATGGCGCCGGTGCCGATCAGCTGGTCGATGATCTCGGCGCTATAGCCGAGCACGTCGGCCAGCACGGCAGCTGTGTCCTGGCCCAGCATCGGCGGCGCGGTGAAGTCCGCGGTCAGCTGCGCGGCAAGTCCCTGCGCCGGGCGCACCATGGCGACGGAGCCGAGATGCGGATGCGGCAAGGTCTGGACGAGGCCACGCTCGCGCACATTGGAACTGTCGAAGACTTCCGGTATCGATTTTACCGTGCCGGCCGGCACGCTGGCGGCGGCACAGGTGGCCATCCAGTGGTCACGTGGCTTGGTCTTGAAGACGGCGGCTAGTTGCGGGATCAGCGCCTCACGGTTGGTGGCGCGCGCCCCTGCTTTGATGAAGCGCGCATCCCCAGCCAGATGTGGCAGATCAACGACCTTCTCGCACAGCGCCGCGAACTGGCGGTCATTGCCGACCGCCAGCGCAAAGCTGCCATCGGAGGCTTCGAATATCTGATAGGGAACGACCGTCGGATGGGCATTGCCGTAGCGGGCGACCTCTTGGCCGGTGTTAAGGTAACCGCTGCCGACATTGATCAGCAGGCTGAGCGCGCAGTCGATCAGCGACAGGTCGAGGAACTGGCCCTTGCCGGTCGTCGCGCGCTCGTAAAGCGCCGCCAGGATCGACTGCGTGGCGACCATGCCGCAGACGATATCGGTGATGGCGACGCCGACACGCATCGGTTCGCCATTGCTCTCGCCGGTGATGGCCATGAGGCCGCTTTCGGCCTGCATGACGAAATCATAGCCGGGCCGTCCGGCATCGGGCCCGGTCTGGCCGTAGCCGGAGATCGAACAGTAGATCAGCCGCGGATTTGACGCGCTGAGCTCCTTGAAACCGACGCCGAGGCGGTCGGCGGTGCCGGAG
>NZ_RZPW01000288.1:0-7249 GCF_003998455.1 Mesorhizobium sp. M7A.F.Ca.CA.001.08.2.1
CCCTGACAATTCGCATGCCGCTGCCCGCTTCGCCGGGTTCCCCGCTTTGCGTTGCCCACTCGCGCGTCAAGGCGATCGACGGACTGGAGGTCGCGCTCAAGGGCGGCCAGGTCGGGACCGATCGCTATTTCTCAGCCATCCGCGACGGCCTCGGCGGTTGAAACAGCCAGCGCCTGCGTCCAGGTGTTGGCCGGTGGGAACATCTCAGCGCCCGAAATACGCCTTGCCGGGTGGAAATCCCGGTAACACCCGGTATTATCTGCGAAAATGCCGAAGTCGGGAGGATGCCGGGTGCAGACCAAGAAGATCATCAACGATGGCAACCGCGCCGTCGACGAGATGCTGGAAGGCATCCTGGCAGCGCATCCCCGCCATCTCAAAAGCGTGGAGGGTAGCCCACGCTCCATCGTCGCCCGCGACGGGCCGCGCCAGGGCAAGGTGGGCCTCGTCATTGGCGGCGGCTCGGGCCATGAGCCAAGCTTTCTCGGCTTCGTCGGCAAGGGATTGGCCGACGCGGCGGCCATCGGAAATGTCTTTGCCTCGCCACCGCCGGACCCGATCCTCGAATGCGCCAAGGCGGTCAGCGGCGGCGCCGGCGTGCTGTTCATGTACGGCAATTATGCCGGCGACGTGATGAATTTCGACATGGCGGCCGAGATGGCGGCGATGGACGACATCGAGGTGCGCACGGTGCTGAGCACCGACGACGTTGCCTCGGCACCGCGCGACCAGCGGCACAAGAGGCGCGGTGTCGCCGGCAATTTCTTCATCTTCAAGGCGGCCGGCGCCGCCTGCGACCGGATGTTGTCGTTCGACGAATGCGAGCGCATCGCCGGCAAGGCCAACGACCACACCTTCACCATGGGCGTGGCGCTGTCGCCCTGTTCGCTGCCGCAGACCCGCCGGCCGAATTTCGAGATCGGGCCGGACGAGATGGAGATCGGCATGGGCATCCACGGCGAGCCCGGCATCGCACGCGAAAAGTTGAAAACAGCCGATGAGATCACCAACGAGATGCTGGACAGGATCCTCGACGAGATGGCGCCGGCGCGCGGCGACAAGGTCGCGGTGCTCGTCAATTCGCTGGGCTCAACGCCGCTGATGGAACTCTACATCATGAACCGGCGCGTGAAGCAGAGGCTCGATGAGATCGGTGTGTCCATCCACGCAAGCTGGGTCGGCAATTACTGCACCTCGCTCGAAATGGCCGGGGCCTCGATCACGCTGCATCGGCTGGACGGCGAGTTGCAGACGATGCTGGACCACCCCTGCGACTGCGCCATGTTTCGCGCCGGCTAAACCCACTCTGTGGCAAGGACTAAGACATGACGACAATCGATACTGCCCGCCTTGTCACGATGTTCGCAGCGATCGCAAACTCCATGTCAGCAGACAGGGACAGGCTGTGCGCGCTTGACGGGGTTATCGGTGACGCCGACCACGGCATCGCGATGGAGCTTGGATTTTTCGCTGCGCGCGATGCGGTGGCCGGACTGGACACCGCGGCGACCGATCCGACCACCTTGCTGAACACGGCGGCAAAGTCGTTCCTGAATGCGGTCGGCGCCTCCTCCGGTCCGCTCTATGCGACCGCGCTCATGCGCGCCGCGGCAGCCGTCAAGGGCAAGACGGCGCTCGACGACGCGGATGTGGTCGCCCTGTTCCAGGCCATGGCCAAGGGCATTCAGGATCGCGGCAAGGCAGAGCTTGGCGAAAAGACGATGATCGATGCATGGGCGCCGGCGGGGCAAGCGGCGGGCGAAGCGCTGGCCTCAGGCAAGGATCTGGCCGCCAGTCTCAAGGCCGCCGCCCAGGCGGCAGAGACAGGCGCGGAAGCGACCAAAGCGATGGTGGCCACCAAGGGCCGGGCATCACGCCTCGGCGAACGTTCGCTTGGCCATATGGATCCGGGCGCTGCGTCCGCCGTCACCGTGATCGAGGCGATGCGGACCGCCTTGACCGACTGATCATCAGCGGACTTGCCGCGTCTTTCAGCGCTTGGCGTCGAGCTTGTCGACGGCCTGCACGTTCGCGGCAGATGGGCCATTCGGATCAAACTCGGAGGCAAGCCATGCGTCGGCGATCGATTTCGCCAGTTCGGGACCGATGACGCGGGCGCCCATGGTGATGATCTGGGCGTTGTTGGACTTGGCGGCGCGCTCCGCGGAATAGGTATCGTGGGTCAACGCGGCGCGAATGCCCGGCACCTTGTTGGCAGAGATGCTGACGCCGATGCCGGTGCCACAAAACAGGATGGCCCGGTCGTAGTTGCCGTCGAGAATTTCGTGGCCGACCGAGGCGGCGATATCGGCGTAGAAGCCGGCCTGGCTCAGGTCGACGACCTGCAACTCCGGCTTGGTGGCGAGATGCTTGGCGATGACATCGAGCAGCGGCTTGCCGGCGCTGTCGGCTCCGAGTGCGATCTTCATGATGATGAACTCCTTTGCTTTTGTCTCTGTCTCTTTGATTTGACGCAATTCCGGACGGAAAACCGCTTCACACTTTCCCGGAATTGCTCGCGCGGTTAGCGCGCGATGGCGGCCGACGCCTTTTTCAGAATGTCGATATAGCCTTCCGCTTGCCACGCCGAGCGGCCGATGAACAGGCCATCAATATGCGGCTGGCCGATAAGTTCGGCCGCGTTGCCGGGGTTGACGCTGCCGCCGTAAAGCACAGGCGGGGCAGCCGGCAGCCGGTCAGCGGCTACCTGCTTGATCAGCGCTTGCTGCTTGTCGGCATAGTCGGCGCTTGCGGGAATGCCCTTCTCCCCGATCGCCCAGACAGGCTCGTAGGCAAAGAGGATTTCCGCCTTCGGTTGATCGCCGCTCAGCTCCTGCAGCGCACCGAGAACCTGTGCCGTCAGCACCGCCTCGGCGCGGCCTGATTCACGCTCGTCCAGCGTCTCGCCGACGCAGATCAGTGGCACAAAACCGTGCCTGACAGCAGCCGCCGTTTTCAGTCCGACAGTCGCATCCGTCTCGCCGAAATGCTCGCGGCGCTCGCTATGGCCGAGTTCGATTACATCCAGCCCGCAGTCTTTCAACATCACTGGCGAAATCTCTCCCGTCCAGGCACCGGCATCGGCCCAATGAATGTTCTGGGCACCTACCTTCACGCGGGTGTTGGCCAGTGCCGCCTTGACCTGGCGCGCGGCGGTGAACGGCGGAATGACGAAAGGCTGTATCGCCTGATCGAAACCAGGCACGAAGGCGGCCAACGCATCGGCGAACAGCAACGCCTCGGCAAGCGTCTTGTTCATCTTCCAGCTCGTGCCGACCCAATATGGGGCCATTGTTTTTCTCCTTCGATACTTTTGCGGCCGAAGCCGGCTTCCGGGCGACGTATTCGCTCAAGTCCGAGGCTTGAGACTGTCGCGGCCACTGTCGACGTAAGGCACCCAGAAATCCACCGACTCGCGGATCATCTCGATAACCTGATGGTCGACTGGTTCCCTCTCCCTGAAGGAAAGTTCAAGGCAAATTTCATTGTCGGTTCCACCACCCTGCCGAACCGCGTCCAGCAACTTCTGCGGCACTATGCGGCCATCCTTGTTGTAGGCGGCCGTGAACGGCCAATGGCCGCCCTTGTTCATGGAAGACTGCTTGATATGGATGATCGGAGATTGCAATGGAAACGCTTTCGCCCAGGCGTAGGGATCGGTGTCGGCAGGGTTGGGTGAGGTCACGTCGCCATGGTCGATATCGACCATCATCTTCATCGGTATGGGCAGCTTCGCTGCGTCGATGGCGCCTTGCAGCGTGACGCAGCTTTCGATCGTGTGGCCGAACTCGCGGCCGACCGACATCGGCTCCCAGAACAGGTATGTCAGCCCCGCCGCCCTGGCGTGTTCGGCAACCTCGCGCCAGCATTCGAGCGCGATATCGAGAAGTGCTGCCCGCCGTTGCGGATCGTCAAAGTCCTTGTAGGTGAAGATGGCGAACTGCGTGCCCATGCCTGGCGCGCCGAGTTCGGCGGAAATGTCGGCGAAGGTCTTGAACCAGTCGACATAGTAGCGCCGGACGTCGGCGTCCGGGTGGCCGAAATGGTTGAGCCGGCCATAAGGTCCGGTCATGCCGGAGGTGATCCTGACACCGGTCCGCGAAAGCGCGCTGTTGAACAGGCGCAGGAATTTGGCAATCGTGGCCGCCGGCCAGCCCGGATTGACGAATTCATGCGTCAACTGCACGTCGCGAATGCCGATGCCATAAGCAATCGCGTCGATCAAATCGTCTGGATCGGCGAAGCGATTGACCAGAGGATTGGTGTTGAGGGAAAGCGTGAAGGCCATCAGTCCGCCGTCGCCATGATGTTACCGAACCAATCTTCGAATGCTTTCCGCTCGGCCGCATTGATATGCAGGCCATGCTTTGTGCGGCGTTCCAGTATATCGGCTGATGTGCCAGCCCATTCGGTCTCGACCAGGAACTTTGCCTCCCGTTCATACAGATCGGGACCGAAGCGTCGGCCGAGATCAGCCTCGCTTTGCGCGCCGGCGAGCAATTGCCTGGCGCGGGTGCCGTAGCTTCGAGCGTAGTGCTTCACCAACGACGGGCTGAGCCATGGAAATTCGACATGCAGATCGCTCAGAAACTGCTCGAAGTCCGCATTGGGCAGGTCGCCCCCCGGCAAGGGAATTTTGGCCGTCCAGGCTTTCTTCATCGTCGGAAAGAATGGCTGGATCTTTTCCAGCGCGTGTTCCGACAGCTTGCGGAAGGTGGTGATCTTGCCGCCGAACACCGAAAGCAGCGGTGCGTTGCCGTTGGAGGCGTCGAGTTCGAAAATATAGTCGCGCGTCACCGCGCTTGGATTGTCGGCATTGTCGTCATAGAGCGGACGCACACCGGAGAAGCTGTAGACCACGTCCTGTGGCGTCAGCTGCCGCTTGAAATAGCGATTGACCACCTTGATCAGGTAGTCGACTTCGCTGGCCTCGGCGACCACTTCCTCGGGCCTGCCTTCGTAGGGAATGTCGGTCGTGCCGATCAGCGCCAGATCGTTCTCGTACGGGTTGACGAAGATCACCCGCTTGTCGTTGTTCTGGATGAGATAGGCCTGCCGCCCCTCCCAGAATTTGGGCACGACGATATGGCTGCCTTTTACAAGCCGGACATTGCGCGTCGAATTCTGCCCGGCGACGCGGCTGACAATGTCGTTGACCCAGGGACCTGCTGCGTTGATCAGAGCGCGCGCGCGGACTTTCGTGACGGCGCCCGTGCGACCATCCTGCATATCGATCGACCACAGTCCGCCTTCACGGCGCGCCGCGACACAGGCGGTGCGCGTGAGCACTCTGGCGCCTCGCTGCCTTGCATCGAGCGCATTGAGCAGCACCAGGCGCGCATCGTCGACCCAGCAGTCGGAATATTCGAAACCGCGCTTGAATTCGTCCTTGATCGGCGCGCCTTCAGGCGAGGTCCTCAGGTTCAGCGTTCTTGTCCCAGGCAGCCGTTTGCGGCCGCCAAGGTGGTCGTAGAGAAACAGCCCGAGCCGGACCAGCCATGCCGGCCTATCCTGCGGGCTGTGCGGTAGAACGAAGCGCATCGGCCAGATGATATGCGGCGCCGCCTCGAGCAGCACCTCGCGTTCGATCAGCGCTTCGCGAACCAGCCTGAATTCATAATATTCGAGGTAGCGCAGGCCGCCATGCACCAGCTTGCCGGAACGCGAACTGGTGCCTTGCGCGAGATCGTCTTTTTCGCACAGGATGACGGACAGGCCACGACCTGCAGCATCACGCGCTATGCCGGCTCCATTGACGCCGCCGCCGATCACGAAGAGATCGACGACATCTGTTGTATTGCTCAAGATCTTGCTCCTGTGCGGTGCGCCATGCCCTTCCACACCGGCCGAAGCGCCTGGCGCGCCGCAACGAAGGAAGGGAAGAGCGCATCGTATGTTTGCGAAAGCGCCTCGTCATAGGCATCGCAGTCGCCGAGAAGCGGCGTCACCCATTCGGCGGCGCAGTCTTCCATGGAGCCGTAGACGCCGAGCCCGACCGCGGCCATCATCGCGGCACCCGCCGCGCCGGCTTCCTGGCGGCTGCTGGTGCGCACCTGCGCCCTTGTCGCCGCCGCGATGATGCGACGTAGAGACGGACTGCGCGCTGCGCCGCCCGACAGGCGGATCTCACTCGGCACGGCGCCCATCGCCTGGTAGCAATCGCGAGCGGCGAAGGCCAACCCCTCGAGCACGCCGCGTGCCAGATCGCCAAAGCCATGCTTGACCGAAAGGCCGATGAAGCCGGCGCGTGCGTCAGGGTCGACGAACGGCCCTCTTTCGCCGGCTAGCGATATGTAAGGCTGGTAGATCAGCGATCCCGGCTCCGATGCTTCCATCCAAGCGTCGAGCGCCTTCAGCAACTCGTCATGAGAAGGTTTGCCGCCAGCCGTGGCGAGCACGTCGCGCGCAAGGCCAAGCACCCAGTCTATGTTGAGCGTCGCCGCCATGTTGGATTGCAATTGTGCAAAGGCGCCCGGAATAGGCATGGCGATCGTGTAGCCGGAGCCATCGTCGTTCAGCACGACATCGTCGGGAGTGGCTGCGAAGCGCGTGTGTATGCCGGTCGAGCCGATGACCGTGCAGCCGACATTGCCCGAGGGATCATAGAGGCCGGCTCCGAGCGCCGTCATGACCATGTCGACGTAGCCCAGCACCACCGGCGTGCCTTCGAGCAGGCCGGTCTCCGCCGCCGCCGATCGCGATAGCGGATGATGGTCGGTGGTGCCTTCGAGCATGGGAGGCAACAGGCGGCGATGCGTCGTCAGATCCAGGATGTCGAGGGCTTCGTCGGAATAGGTGCGCGACCGAAAATCGCCGAAGGTGAAGGTTCCCTCGGAGGGATCGGTGGCGCGTTCGCCCGTCATCTTGAAGTAGAGCCAATCCTTGCAATGCAGTGCGGTGGCCGCCCGCTCCAGCATGTCGGGATGGTTCTTTTTCATGAAGGCAAGCTGGGCGCCTTGCTGGCAGGAATTCAGCCCCGTGCCGGTCAGTTCGAACCGCCTGCGATCCCGGGGATCGGCGCGCATCTCGTCCACCAAACGTCCGGCGCGGGCATCGAGCCACAGCCAGGCGCGCGAGACAGGCATGCCGTCGCTATCGATCAGCCAGGTTCCGTCGCCTTGCCCGGTGATGGCCACCGCCGCGGTTCGTTGCGCGAGGTCGGGAATCTTGGCCGCGAGATCGCGAACGGTCCGTACCATGTCGCGCCAGGTCTGGTCGAGGTCCTGCTCGGCGCCGCCGCCTTCCAGCG
>NZ_RZPW01000289.1:0-7239 GCF_003998455.1 Mesorhizobium sp. M7A.F.Ca.CA.001.08.2.1
GCTTCACGCCGGCCCGTTCGAGAGCTTGCGCCCGCGCATCGCCCAGGCCTTCGGTCGCCAGCACGACATCGAAGCTGGTCAGATCGTCGAAGACATGCAGCGCGATCCTGTCGAACTTGGCATGGTCGATCAGAAGGATACGCTTGGCCGATGCGGCCATCATCGCCTGCTTGACCCGCACGACATTGGGATCCTGGATGAAGGCCGTGGTTCCGGTGATGGCCGAAGCCGAGCAGATCAGCACATTGGCGCGCAGCTGCGCCACGGCGTTCTCGCAGACGATACCGATATAGGCGTTGTAGGTGCCGTGGTACTGGCCGCCGAGACAGATGAAGTCGAGTTCGTCGACATTGATCAGCAGTGATGCCGTCGCTACGGAGTTGGTGATGACGGTCAGCGGCTTGACGTCGAGCAGCAGTGCCGCGACGGCGTTTGCCGTCGAGGAATCGTCCAGCATCACCACCTGGCCGGCTTCGACATAATCGAGTGCTGCCCGCGCCAGCGCATCCTTCTCGGCCCGGTTGACCGTCACACGGTAGCGGAAGGCGCTTTCGTAGAGGCCGGAAGGCTGAACCGTCACCGCACCGTGCAGCTTGCGCAGCACGCCCTGCTGCGCCAGCCGGTCGATGTGCCGGTGGATGGTCATGCGCGACACGCCGAAATGCTCGACCAGATCGTCGATGCGCACCTGGCCGAGCTTGATCACATAGTCGGCGATCTCTTCGCGTCGTTCGTCGGCCTTGATCATGCGGTTCCCCCAGTCTCTGACCGGCCCAGCTTCTCGATGTCGGGCCAATGCGGTTCGAGCGCACCGGCTATGCGGCCATAGAGGGAAAAGCGCTCGTTGAACACAGCACTCGAGGCTTGGTCAGGCTCGTATTGGCGGGCCGTCATCCCGACCTGCCTGGCGCCCTGTTGCGGCGTCGCGAAGATGCCAACCGCCGCCCCCGCGCAAAGGGCAGCGCCAAAGGCCGCGGCCTCGTCGGTCGAGGTGACGATGACCGGGGCGTTCAGCACGTCGGCAAACATCTGAACGAAGGCCGGATTGCGCGAACCGCCGCCGGTCAGGCGGATCTCGCTGATGGCAAAGCCGTCGCGCAAGGCTTCGACATGGGTGCGGTGATTGAAGGCAATGCCCTCCAGAACCGCCTTCAGCATATCGCCGCGATTGTGCCAGCCGTGCAGGCCGACAAAGCCGCCGCTGGCAACATCGCCATAAGGAGAGCCGAACAGATAGGGATGAAACAGGATGGTCGAGGGCTTCTTCAGCGCCGCGTCGATCTCTGCTGCCAGAAGCTCGTGGATCGAGTCGCCATCGACCGATGCCTTTTCCTGCTCCGAGCGGCAGAACGTGTCGAGAAACCAGTCGTAGTTCGCGGTCGAGGCCGGCGAGATCGCCATGTTGTTCCAGCGGCCTGCGTCGATGGCGTTGCGACAGAGCCAACGCGGGTCGACGCGTGGTTGCGAAGAGACGACTTCGTTGATGGAATAGGTTCCGGCGACGACGGCGAGCACGCCCTCCTCATGGCCGCCCATGCCAAGTGCGGAGGCAGTCACGTCATGCAGTCCGCACGCGACCGGTGTTCCCTTGGCAAGGCCGGTCATTTCGGCTGCCTCGGCGGTGACATGGCCGACGATCGCGGCGGAGTGCGCCATCGGCGGCAGCGCGTCGAAAACATCGTCCAGCCCGAAGATGCGCATCGCTTCCGGCGCGTAATCCTGCGTGCTGAAATCCGTGAATGAGGTGCTGGCCTCGGTACGGTCGGTGCCGATCGTGCCGGTCAGGCAAAAGCGCAGCCAGTCCTTGCAGGCCAGTATATGCCCGATACGCCCATAGCGGGCCGGTTCGTGCTCCCTGATCCAGGCGAGCAGCGCCGACGGCGCCGAGACGTGGGGCGCCTGGCCTGTTCGCGCTAGCGCCTCTTCGAAGACCTGGTCCGCCGACCATCGCTCGACAATCTTGCCGGCGCGGCTATCGAGCGACAGGATTCCAGGCCCCAGCGGCCGACGATCCTTGTCGAGCAAATAGAGACCGTCGCCATGCGCGGTTGCCGCCACCGCCTTGATGTCGTCCGCCGGGCGGCCACATAGCGCGATCGCCTCCTTGATTGCGTCGGCGGTCGCTTGCCAGAGGCCGGCCATGTCGCGCTCCACCCAGCGCGCATGGGGCATCGATTGCGGAACCCGCCGACGCGCCACCGACAACTGCGTGCCATCGGCATCGAAGATCACCGCCTTGGTGACCGTGAGACCGTTATCGATTCCGAGCAAACTGGGCATGGGCGCCGCCGTTTTCAGCAACTGGTGAAGGGCGCTGCAAGGCAATCCTGCAGGTTGGGATAGGGATAACGGACATGACGACAATCAACGAGCAACGGTGATACCAAAGCGCCGCATCCGACGCGGCAAACAGACCATAGTAGCCTGTTAAATTAACGTCAACATGTGATATATTTTGTGGAAATGTCTGACGTAAGCTGAGACAAAAATTGCCATCCACTCGTACCGCATCGGATGCGGGACGAAGTTCCGGCCTTGCCGGTCCGATCATCCCCTGCTGCGAAATCGCCGCCTCAGGGCGCATGACCTGACCAGCTTTCCCTGGGTGGCTCCCCTGCCCGGCTCTCCGCTGATGTCGGACCTGCAGATGATCCTGATGAGCATCGGCATGTCGGACCTGAACATCCGCTATTCGGGAGGCTCGCTGATGAGCGTGATCAACTTCCTTGCCGAAACCGATGCGTTGGCCGTGCTGCCATTCTCCGTAGTCTTCGCGCAGCGCAAGGAGAGCCGGGTTACGGTGCTGCCCTATGAAATCCCGCAGCCCAGCCGCTCACTCGGTATCCTTCGCCGGGTCAGCGGACCACGCTCACCGGCGGCAGAGCGCTTCGCGGGCCACGTCACGACCGCCTTCGAAAACCTGAAGCACATCATTAAACGGCATGAGAATGCCGTTGTCTGGGGACGGTAAACCAGCCTCGCTATTCGAATGATGCGGTAGCGTCACACAACGCGCATGTTTCCTCCAGCCGGAGGCGCTTCATCCCCGCGTCGCCGGTTAGGCTCGACGGCCGCCCGCCCCCAAAAGCCGTCGGGCCGCCAGAAATCCCGATATCCTATTGGTCACGCCCTCCTCCACCTCGCCATCACTGCGTAAACGCTTTGGACATCTGATCCGCAAAGGGTTTCAACAGATAAGACCAGACATTGCGTTCGTCGGTGCGGATATGAACCTCGGCGGGCATACCTGGCCTCAGCACCTTCGCTTCGGTCAGGCAGCTCGATTTGCTTTCAACCTTGATACGCGCCGAAAAATAGGAAAGCTGACGTTGCGGGTCTTTAATCAGATCTGCCGAGATGTGTTTCACTGACCCTTGGCAGACCGGAGTGGTTCCCACGTCGAACGCCGGAAAACGGATCGACACCGGCTGCCCAGGCCGGACATCGTCGACCCGCGACGGAGGGATCAGCGCGTCCACCACAAGATCGTCGGCATCAGGTACGATGGTCATAAGCATCTCGCCAGGCGCGATAACGCCGCCGACGGTATGGACAGCCGATTCCTGTATCGTTCCGGACTGTGGCGCGCGGATCGTTGTCTTGGTCAGTTCATCCTGCGCCACAATCCTCCGTTCGTTGAGTTCGGTCTGCTTGGCTTCCGTCTCGCGGAGTTCGGTCGTCACGTCAGTGCGCCTTTGGTCATCCAGCTGCAGCATCTGCAACCCCGTTTCGCTGATGCGCGCCTGGGCTTCAGCTACTGCTGCAGCGAGGCGACCCGATTCTCCCCTGGCCCGGGTGGCATCCAACTTGATGTTGCTTACCCTCTCCTTGGAGACGAGTTTTTTGGCGTAGAGGGAATCAACGTCGGCGAAATCCTTGCTCAGCAGGGCAACCGATTCATCCACCGCGCTCTGTTGCGCTTTAAGACCGTCGATCTGACGTTCAAGTTGCTGGGATTGGCTTCTCAGCTGCGCCTTCTGTCCAGCCAAAGCCGAAGAGCGCGTTTCAAAGAGAGCGCGTTCGCCGTTGACGAGCGCAGCCAGCTCCGGTTGGTTCATTCGCGCTTTCAGGCCGACCGGCAGCTGCATTTCCGCCAAGCCCGTGCGCTCGGCCTCCAGCCGGGCGAGGCGAACGGTCGCGCGATCGAGATCCTCGCTGATGATTTGCAGGTTCGCGCGTGTCAGCGTGTCATCCAGCCTGACCAGCACGTCGCCGGCTCGTACATGATCTCCGTCCTGCGCGAAGATCCCGCCCACTGTTCCTCCGGTTTGATGCTGGACCTTCTTGACGTTGCTTTCTACCACCACGGTGGCCGGTGCAACCACGGCGCCGGCGATCTTGGTCAATCCCAGCCACAGGCCGCCGCCGAGGACCAGCAGACCTGTAATCACCAAGCCGAATATCAGGTTGGCCCGTATACCGTCCGGCAGATCTGGCGAGCTCACGGCAGGCCCTTTGCTGCCACGAAGGGTCCGGGCAAAGGACGAGAAGGTGACGAATGTTTCGAGCAGAGCCTCATGCATGCCCGGCAACCCCCGGTATCGGCGCCAAAGAAGATGGCCGAGGTGAAACAGGCGGTGAAGGTCGGAGCACGTTCGCCAAGACCTCCTCGCGCGAGCCAAAGGCATGAACCGTCCCATTCGACATAACCAGCACCTGATCGATGTTGGCGAGTGCCGAGGGACGATGCGCAACGACAATGACGATGCCCCCGCGCTGACGCACTGCCCGTATGGCGCCGGCCAGGGCAGCGTCTCCATCCACGTCGAGGTTCGAGTTCGGTTCGTCGAGCACGACAAGGAACGGCTCGCCATAAAGTGCTCGGGCGAGACCCACGAGTTGCCTCTGCCCTGCCGACAGGGCTGCTCCCCCCTCCCCGATGCGGGTCTGAAATCCCTGAGGGAGTTGCATGATCATTTTCTCGACGCCGGCGGCTCTTGCCGCCGCAAGGACGCCTTTTGGATCCGTCTTGCCTCGGAACCTCGAAATGTTGTCTGCTACCGTGCCGTCAAACAACTCCACATCCTGCGGCATGTAGCCGATATGGGCGCCGAGATGTTCCGAGTTCCATTGATCGAGAGAGGCGCCGTCCAATCTCACCGAGCCATGGAGCGGCTTCCACACCCCGACCAACGAACGGGCCAGCGTCGTCTTGCCGGAGCCGCTCGGGCCGACGACGGCCATTCCAGCCCCCCTCGACAGGTGGAAACTTACATTTACAACGGTCGGTCTTGTCAGGCCGGGCGGCGCGACTGTCAGTTGCTCGACGGCAAATCGTGCCTGTGGACGAGGCAATTCCATCGGATCGTCCTGACTGCCAAATGCAGCCATGACAGCTGCCAGCTCGCTATAGCTGCGCCGGGTCGATAGAAAACCTCTCCAGTTTGCAATCGCCGCGTCAACTGGGGCCAAGGCCCGGCCGAGCAATATGGAAGATGCGATAATCACCCCAGGAGAAGCTTCACCACCTATGACCAGGTAGGCACCGAGCCCCAGAACGCCGGATTGCAGACCCATGCGAAGCGCCTTCGAGAAGGAACTGGCGCCACCGACGACATCCGAGAGGCGCTCCTGCTGACCAAGATATGCGCGGCTGACGTCGCTCCAGCGTCGAGCCAGTCGACCAGAAAGCCCCATTGCATGAACAACCTCGGCGTTGCGCCGGGCGGAGTCGGCAAGCGCCCGTTGCGACGACAAGTCTTCGGAGGCGCGCGCGGCCGGACCACGGCTAAAGACTTCCGCAACCGCCGTCAGGAGGACCACGGCGATCGCGCCGACGGTTGCCAACAAGCCGAGCAAAGGATGGAGCAAATAAATGATCACCAGATAAAAAGGGATCCACGGAGCGTCGAAGATGACCGTCGGTCCCGTTCCGGAAAGAAAGCCGCGCAGTCGGTCAAGATCGTGCAAAGGCTGCAGACGGCCCGCATCACGTCCTGCCTTGAGCGGCAAGGACAGGGAGATGGAGAACACCTTTTCCTGCAAATTTCTATAGAGAAGACTGCCGATGCGGACCAGCACGCGAAGCCGCACGAAATCCAGGAGCCCGTAGACCGCATACAAGCCCAGCATGCCGATCGTGAACCCCACCAGGGTGGGAACGCTCTGCGACGGCAGAACGCGATCGTAGATCTGCAACATATAAACCGAACCGGTCAGGGCGAGAATGTTTATCACTGCCGAAAACAGCGCCACGCCAAGCAGCCCAGGCATGCAGGCGAGAATGGCGGAACGCAGCTCGGGAGAACCGGCCCCCGATGTTTTCATGACCAGCGGTCGTTCGCGCGACACTGCCGCGCCGTTACTTCCGTAAATTGTGATGGCTCAAACCTTTCTTGGTGCGCATAGCAGCCGCTATCCGTCGCCCCCCTTATTACGCTCTGCTTACATACGTCGACTTTGAGGAAAATGCAGCGGATTCGTGGCGCAGGACCAACGAAACGCGACCCGCAGCGTGCACAGGCTGGGGATAACTCCCCCAAAAAACGGCAATTCACGCTAGTAACGCAGTCCAGAATGGAACACGCAAAAGGGGCTTATGTCCTTGCTTCCACACACTTTCAAAGACGCCACGGTCGTTGACACAAAATACCTGATGCGGAGCAACAACTTAGATCAATCAAACCTTTTGTCGTTCTGTATTCTGTATTTGATCTCGCCCCGATACACCAATCACCCGAGCAGACCATCAGTCTCCCAGACTTCCAGAGGCGGCAAATTGACGACCGTCAGGCCGGCACGCCGGATCGTCATTCAAACGGAGGAGGACGGTGATCGAGCCTGACGTATTGTGTTTAACGCATGCGCAGGGATGGCGACTGGAGGGCTCGTTCACCTCGGGGCGCTGGCCGACGGGTTCGAACCCGCCCCATCTGTGACGGCTGCCAACCTGCCCAAGGAGGCGGATCGCGCCTTCGCCATCGTCGTTATCAGAGCGGACGCCGCGTTAGCCGGTGCGTTATCCGCCTAGTGGGGTGTTGCGTGGAAAAGAAGTATCGGAAATTAAGAAGAGCTGTCTGGGAAACGATATATAGGGTCAGCTTGATAACCCCGAATTTCTACGTTCTGAACTACCCCATAGCAGCAGCGGGATTCTTTAACGGGAACAATAGGTTCCCAAGACGGGTTTCCAGTCAATCGGCTACGATAAATGATTTTATATTTGACAGAATGATACGAAATAGATGGGGATACCTGGAGAAGATTTGCGTTGATAAGCATTATGCTAAATACCTGTCT